>JAZNVA010000225.1:0-16401 GCA_045592565.1 Eubacteriales bacterium
CTTATCTCCGCAAGTACGGCATCTGCCGTATCTGCTTCCGTGAGCTCGCATACAAGGGCGAGATTCCCGGAGTAAAGAAAGCAAGCTGGTAATAATCCGGCACTGAGCGCGGAACCGAGGGCGGTAACGCCCATGGTTCGAAGCGCTTGATGGTTCCGGATTTCCGGAAGCCTCTAAACGATCGGTAGGAAGCGAATCTACGGACGCGCTTAACCCCCGAACCGCCGCCCGAAAGGGCAGCAAGAAGAAATAACTTGCATACAGGAGGATAAAAATTATGCAAATGTCAGACGTAATCGCCGATATGCTCACGAGAATCAGAAACGCAAATGATGCGAAGCATGCAACCGTGGACATTCCGGCATCCAACATGAAAAAAGCAATCGCAGACATTCTCGTTGAGGAAGGCTACGTAAAGAGCTACCAGATCATCGAGGATGGTAAGCAGGGCGTCATCCGTGTAACCCTGAAGTATGCCGCAGGCAAGCAGAAGGTTATTCGCGGAATCCGCCGCGTATCCAAGCCCGGTCTGAGAATCTACGCCGGCTACGAGGATATGCCCAAGGTTATGAACGGACTGGGAATCGCTATCATTTCCACGTCCAAGGGTATTATGACCGACAAGAAGGCAAGAGCTACCAAGATCGGTGGTGAAGTGCTTGCCTTTGTATGGTAATCGGGAGGTAAGAGGATATGTCTAGAATTGGAAGAATGCCGATCACCGTTCCCGCAGGCGTTACCGTCACCATCGCTGACAACAACGTCGTAACGGTCAAGGGCCCTCTGGGAACCCTTACCCAGACCTTTAATTGCCGTATGGCAATCACCCAGGAGGGCAACGAGCTGATCGTTACCCGTCCTACGGATGACAAAGAGGATAGAAGCGTACACGGACTGACCCGCGCGCTGCTGAACAACATGGTTGTCGGCGTAACGCAGGGCTTCAGCAAGACCTTGGAGATCATCGGTGTCGGTTATAAGGCAGCGAAGGTCGGCAAGACGGTAGAGCTCTACCTCGGACACTCTCTGATCGCAGGCGGTAAGCCTCAGGAGAAGTACTGCATCACCGAGCCCGAGGGAATCACCCTTGAGGTTGCGGAGAAGGCAGTTCCGATCACCATCACCGTTAAGGGAATCGATAAGCAGGCAGTCGGTCAGATGGCAGCCGTTATCAGAGGCAAGAGACCTCCCGAGCCCTACCACGGTAAGGGTGTTAAGTATGCAGACGAGAGAATTCGTCGCAAGGCCGGAAAAGCCGGTAAATAATGAAAGGAGTGGAGACAAATGGTATCGAGAAAAGACGCAAATAAGGCTCGTCTTAAGAGGCATAAGAGAGTCAGAGCTAAGATTTCCGGAACTGCTGCTCGTCCTCGTCTGTGCGTTTACCGTTCCAATGCGAACATCAGAGCACAGATCATTGACGACGTCGCAGGCGTAACGTTGGTTGCCGCTTCTACCCATGAGAAGGCTTTTGAGGGCAATGGCGGAAACAAGGCAGCAGCAAAGTGGGTGGGTCAGACCATCGGCGAGAGAGCTGTTGCAAAGGGTATCACCGAGGTTGTATTCGACCGCGGCGGCTATCTGTATCACGGACGTGTATCGGAGTTGGCTGAAGGCGCTCGCGAGAGCGGACTGAAGTTCTGATTGCATCTGCAATCAGTCCGGTTTGTACACTGTTCAACCACAAAACATTTGTATTGAACAAAATTTCAGGAGGAAAAACATGGCTAATAAGATTAACGCAGCAGAGCTGGATCTGAAAGAGCAGCTCGTAGCGCTGAACCGTGTTTCCAAGACCGTAAAGGGTGGCCGTATTTCCCGTTTCGCAGCGTTGATGGTTGTCGGTGACGGCAACGGTCACGTAGGCGTAGGACTTGGAAAGGCAGCTGAGGTTCCCGAGGCGATCCGCAAGGGAATTGAGGATGCAAAGAAGAATATGATCACAGTTTCTATGAAGGGCTCCACGATTCCTCACGAGGTAATCGGCGTATACGGAGCAGGCAAGGTGCTTCTGAAGCCCGCCGCTCCCGGTACCGGTATTATCGCGGGTGGAAAGGTGAGAGCAGTGCTGGAGGCAGTTGGTATTTCCAACATTCGTGCGAAGTGCCTGCGCTCCAACAACCCCACCAACGTGGTTAAGGCAACGATGGCAGGTCTTGCGGCTCTCCGCTCCGCGGAAGAGGTTGCAAAGATCCGTGACGTTTCCGTAGATCAGGTTAAGGCTTGAAGGGGGGAACCGAAATGAAAAAGGTAATTCTCGTAAAGAGCCTGATCGGCGCAAAGCCCAATCAGAAGGCTACCGCAAAGTCTCTGGGACTGGTAAAGATCGGTGATAGCATTGTCCATGAGGATAATGCAGTCCTTGCAGGTAAGGTCAAAGTGATCTCCCACCTGGTCAAGGTCGAAAACGCATAAGGAGGACGGAGACATGAAACTGAATGAACTTTCTCCCGCATGCGGTTCCGCAAAGGACGCATATCGCAAAGGAAGAGGTCCCGGCTCCGGAAACGGTAAGACCGCAGGAAAGGGACACAAGGGTCAGAACGCTCGCTCCGGCGGCGGTGTAAGACCCGGATTTGAGGGAGGTCAGCTTCCTCTTTACAGAAAGCTTCCCAAGAGAGGCTTTAAGAACAGATTTGCAGTGAACTACGCCATCGTAAACGTGGCTGACCTCAACCGCTTTGAGGACGGCGCAGTGGTGGATCTGGACGCATTGCTGGCAGCAAAGATCGTTCGCAAGGAGCTGGATGGACTGAAGGTTCTCGGAACCGGCGAGCTGACCAAAAAATTAACTGTCAAAGCAACGGTCTTTTCGGCAACCGCTAAGGAAAAGATAGAAGCAGCAGGTGGAAAGACTGAGGAGGTATAAGTATGTTTAAGACGCTGAAGAATGCTTGGAGAATTCCCGAGCTGAAAAAGAAGCTTCTCTTCACATTGCTTATCGTAGTCCTCTACCGCGTGGGTGCGAATATCCCTGTGCCTTACGTAAATCCCGATATTTTCGAGAGCGCGAAGGCAATTTCCAGCGGAACCATTCTCGCATTTTTGAACATGCTTTCCGGCGAAGCGCTTGGTAAAGCAACGCTGTTGGCTTTGGGTGTATCCCCGTACATTACGGCATCCATCGTGATCCAGCTTTTGACGATCGCGATCCCTGTTCTGGAAAGATGGTCCAAGGACGGAGACGCGGGACGGAAGAAGATCAACGCCCTGACCAGAATCATTACGATTGTACTGGCACTGATCACGGCGATCGGATACGCGTTCTATCTGGAGCGCGGCGATGGAATGGGTAACTCTTACCTGACGGTTGATCCCAACTTCTTCCACTACGCTGTGATCGTTCTGTGCTACTGCGCAGGCGCGGCATTGGTTATGTGGCTGGCAGAGAAGATCAACGAGTCCGGTATCGGAAACGGAATTTCCATTATCCTGTTTGCCAACATTATCGCAGGTCTTCCTTCCATGATCATGAGCGTATGGTATAACGTATTCAAGCAGGGCGGCTTCTCCGGCTTCAGCTGGGTTGGTCTGATCCTTGCGATCGTGGAGATCCTCGTCTTCCTGGGCATGATCATGCTGATCGTATGGATGTCCGATGCAGAGAGACGGATCCCGATCCAGTACGCAAAGCGTGTGGTCGGAAGAAAGATGTACGGCGGTCAGAACACCAACTTGCCTATTAAGGTCAATATGTCCGGTGTTATGCCCATCATCTTCGCAAACTCCATCGTAGCGATCCCCGCGACGATCGTTTCCTTCGCTGATCCCGACGGAAGCAGTGGCTTTGCGAGATTCATCACCAACTGGTTCAACTATGACAGTTGGCCTTACTTGATCATTTTCCTGATCCTGTTGATCGCTTTCGCATACTTCTACGTGATGATCTCGTTCAATCCCGTTGAGGTTGCGAACAACATCAAGAACAATGGCGGAGCGATCCCCGGTATCCGTTCCGGCAGACCTACGGTCACCTTCATCAAGAAGGTGCTCTACCGCGTAACGCTGGTTGGCGCGCTGCTGGTTGCATTTATCGCATGCTTCCCGTTGGCGGTCAACAATATCTGCTCGATTGAAGCAATTGGATTTACAGGCTTTACCGCATTGGCATTCAGCGGATCCTCGTTGATGATCATGGTCGGTGTTGCACTGGAGACTACCCGTGAGCTGGAGGCTCAGATGTCTCTGAGAAATTACAAGGGCTTCTTGGATTGATTCCGTTGGATTCTGCTTGGAGGAACGCATGAATTTGATCATTATGGGTGCTCCCGGAGCGGGAAAAGGAACCCAATCTGAACAGATTTCGGCAAAATGGAAGATTCCCGCGGTCTCTACGGGAGAATTGCTTCGGGCTGCCATCAAGGAGGGCTCGGAGTTGGGTGTTCTGGCAAAGTCCTATATGGACGGTGGGCATCTGGTTCCCGACGAGGTCGTGATCGGAATCATTAAGGATTATCTTTCGTCGGAGGAGTGCCAAAACGGATTTATTCTGGACGGCTTCCCTCGGTCCATTCCTCAGGCTGAGGCATTGGACGGGATGGGCGTTCGGATCGATGCGGTTCTCAGCATCGAGGTTGCCGATGAGACGATCGTAGAGCGAATGGGCGGACGAAGAATCTGCTCCGGTTGCGGCGCGTCTTATCACGTCCGTTACAAGGCACCGAAGACCGAAGGAGTCTGTGACAGCTGCGGAGCGGCTCTGTATATCAGAGACGACGATGCGGCGCAGACCGTCTTGAGTCGTCTGGAGACCTATCACCATACCACAGAGCCGCTGAAGGAATATTATGCGGCGAGGGGATTGCTGATTAGCGTCCAAGGTATGGAGCGGGTGGAGGACACCACGGCGGCGGTCATGGCTGCGCTGTCAAGGTTTGAGGCGTGACTATGATTCAACTGAAAAATTCTACTCAAATTTCCATGATGATGGAAGCAGGACGCATCACGGGCGAGGCATTGCTCGTCGCCCGTGAGCACGTCCGCGAAGGCGTCAGCACCAAGGAGCTGGATACCTTGATCCGAGCCTATATCGAGAAGTGCGGGGCAAAGCCCTCCTTCCTCGGATACGGCGGTTTTCCCGGATCGGCGTGCATCAGCATCAACGACGAGGTCATTCACGGGATCCCTTCAAAAAATCGGATCCTGCGGGAGGGCGATATCGTCAAGATCGACGTAGGCGCGTTTTATAAGGGATTCCATGGCGACAGCGCCAGAACGATTCCGGTGGGAAAGGTCAGTGAGGAAGCGATCAAGCTGATGGAAGTCACCCGTCAGAGCTTTTTCGATGGCGTAGCGGCTGTAAAGATCGGAAATCGGATCGGCGACGTGGGAAGCGCAATTCAATCCCGAGTGGAGAGAAATGGCTTTTCGGTGGTGCGGCGATATATCGGTCATGGAATTGGACACGATCTTCATGAATCGCCCGACGTTCCCAATTACGGTACGGCGGGACGCGGTACACGGCTGTGCGCCGGTATGGCGATCGCGATCGAGCCGATGGTCAATATCGGTTCGGAGGAGGTTTATGAGCTTTCGGACGGTTGGACGGTGAAAACCCGAGACAGAAGTCTGTCGGCTCATTATGAAAACACGGTGGCACTGACCTCGGACGGCGTGGTGATCACGACGCTTGTGGATCAGAGCTGGTAAGTTGAAACGAAAAACTTGTCACAGAACAATGCAGAGGAGGGATTATTCTGCCGAAGGATGATGTAATCGAGTTTGAGGGTGTCGTTGTTGAGGCTCTGCCGAACGCGACCTTCAAGGTCAAGCTTCCCAATGAGCACATCGTAACAGCTCATATTTCGGGTAAGCTGCGAATGAACTATATCAGAATATTGCCGGGTGACCGCGTAACCATTGAGGTGTCGGTGTACGACCTGAACAAGGGACGCATAACTTGGCGTGCAAAGTAAATAAAGAAAGGGTTGGTGTAATAAAATGAAGGTTAAACCATCCGTAAAAAAGATTTGCGAAAAGTGCAAAATCATCAAGAGAAAAGGCAAAGTTATGGTTATCTGCGAGAACCCTAAGCACAAGCAGAGACAGGGCTAAGCCGCAAATTTTAACAGAGAGGTGAATAAACAGTATGGCTCGTATAGCTGGTGTTGATATTCCGAACAACAAGCGCATGGAGATCGCCCTTACCTACATTTACGGTATCGGACGCAAGAGTGCAAACGACATTCTCGCAAAGACGGGCGTAGATCCCGACAAGCGCGCAAAGGATCTGACCGAGGATGAAATCGCGAAGCTTCGTGATGAAATCGAAAACTCCTACACTGTTGAGGGTGACCTCCGTCGTGACGTCGCACTGAACATCAAGAGAATGGTTGAGATCAACTGCTACCGCGGTATCCGTCACAGAAAGGGACTGCCGGTAAGAGGACAGAGAACCAAAACCAACGCAAGAACCAGAAAAGGTCCTGCGAAGACGATCGCTAACAAGAAGAAGTAAGGAGGCAGACAGATGGCTAAAGTTGCAAAAAAAGTCGTCAAGAGACGCCGCGAAAGAAAAAATATTGAAAAGGGTGCCGTTCATATCAGCGCAACCTTCAATAACACCATTATCACCGTAACCGACGTTGCAGGAAATGCGATTTCCTGGGCATCTGCCGGTGAGCTGGGCTTCAAGGGCTCCAGAAAGTCCACTCCTTTCGCTGCTCAGATGGCATCTGAAACCGCAGCAAAGGCTGCTATGGAGCACGGACTGAAGACGGTTGAGGTTTACGTAAAGGGACCCGGATCCGGACGTGAATCCGCAATCCGCGCACTGGAGACGGTAGGTCTTTCGATCACCATGATCAAGGACGTAACGCCCGTTCCCCACAACGGATGCAGACCGCCTAAGCGCAGACGCGTTTAATCAAAAACAGGAGGAAACAAACATGGCAAGATATACTGGACCTTCGTGCAAGCTTTGCCGCAGAGAGGGAACCAAGCTGTTCCTGAAGGGCGAGAGATGCACTTCCGGCAAGTGCGCATTGGACCGCAGATCTACTGCACCCGGTCAGCACGGTGCCGCAAACAAGAAGCAGAGAGAGTACGGCATGCAGCTTCGTGAGAAGCAGAAGACCAGAAGATATTACGGCGTTCTGGAGAAGCAGTTCAAGAACTACTTCGTAGAGGCAGACCGTAAAGAGGGCATGACCGGTGAGAACCTGCTCAAGCTCATCGAGCGCAGACTCGATAACGTAGTATACAGAATGGGTATGGCAGAGAGCCGCAAGGAAGCTCGTCAGCTGGTACTCCACGAGCACTTCGAGCTGAACGGTAAGAAGGTAAATATTCCTTCTATCATCATCAGCGCAGGCGACGTGGTGACCGTAAGAGAGAACTTCCGCGCATCTGCAAAGTGCAAGGCGTTGGTTGAAGGACTTCAGACCAAGACTGCACCCAAGTGGCTGGACGTTGACAAGACCGCTCTCTCCGCAAAGGTAGTTGCTCTGCCCGCAAGAGAGGACATTGACTTCGAGATCAACGAGCAGCTCATCGTCGAGCTTTACTCCAAGTAATCAAGCGCCCATTTATTTACGCGGAATCCGCGTAAATAAATCCGGCGTCGTGTGCTTGGACACCCGTCACCGGTTGTGCGTATCCTGATTGCACACCCGTTGTGCGTAACTAAAAAATTATTAGGAGGTTTATTTGGAATGATCGAGATTGAGAAGCCCAATATTACCGCGGTTAGCCTGAATGAAGACGGCACTGTGGGTAAATTTATCGTTGAACCTCTGGAACGCGGATTTGGTATCACCCTCGGCAACTCCCTGCGCAGAATTATGCTCAGCTCGTTGCCCGGATATGCGGTGACCAGCATCAAGATTGATGGCGTTCTTCATGAGTTTTCCACTATTCCCGGTGTAACCGAGGACGTGACCGAGATCGTACTGAACGTAAAGGGAATTATTGCGAAGCTGCACGGCAACGCGCCCAAGACCGTTATCATCGATGTGATCGGCGCGCAGGAGGTTACTGCAGGCGATATCAAGGTTGATTCGGATATTGAAATTCTGAATCCCGCGCACCACATCTGCACGGTTGGCGAGAATGATCGCTTCTACATGGAGCTGACCTTCGACCACGGCAGAGGATACGTTTCTCAGGAGCGTAACAAGCAGCTGGACGCGCAGATTCGGAGCTCCAACATCTCCGCCCCCATCGGCACGATCTTCACCGACTCGATTTATACCCCTGTGTATAACGTGAGCTTCGCTGTGGAGAATACCCGTGTGGGCAACATCACGGACTTTGACAAGCTGGTTCTGGAAGTGGAGACCAACGGTACGATTACCGCAAAGGAAGCTGTTTCCTATGGAGCCAAGATTCTCAACGAGCATCTCAACTTGTTTGTTGATTTGTCCGATGACGCAAAGAACGTAGAGATTTTGGTCGAAAGAGAAGAGACCAAGAAGGAAAAGGTTCTTGAGATGACCATTGAGGAACTTGACATGTCTGTTCGTAGCTTCAACTGCTTGAAGCGCGCAGGCATTGATACCGTCGTGGATCTGACTAACCGTACCGAGGAGGACATGATCAAGGTCCGTAATCTCGGAAAGAAGTCGCTTGAAGAAGTGATTCAGAAGCTGCATTCTCTGGGACTTGAGCTCAGAAAAGAAGAGGAATAATTCCTCACGTGCGGCATAATAGTTTGAAATACGTCAAAGGAGGGAAATAAGATGCCCGGAACTAGAAAACTCGGCAGACCTACCGCGCATAGAAACGCAATGCTTCGCGGAATGGTTACCTTGCTGCTTGAGAACGGACAGGTTGAGACCACGCTGACCAGAGCGAAGGAAGTTCGTTCCATGGCTGAAAAGATGATTACGCTCGGCAAGAAGAACACTCTTGCAAGCCGTCGCGCAGCGCTGGCATACATCACGAAGGAGGACGTTGTAACCAAGGTGTTCAACGAGCTGGCTCCTCTGTATGCAGAGCGTAACGGCGGATATACCCAGATCTACAAGCTCGGACCCCGCAGAGGTGACGGAGCTGAGATGGCGATCGTAAAGCTGATCGACTACGTAAAGGCTGACGCTAAGGACGCTAAGAAGGCGAAGAAGGCGGAAAAGGCTGCTCAGAAGGCAGAGGCTAAGGACGCAGAGTAAGCTTTGCAAAGCAGAAGGACGTTTTCACGGATGTTTCCGTGGAAACGTCCTTTTTTCTGTCAGGGGATCGGTACCATTCGACAGACTCCTTCATATACTGACAGCGAAGGAGGTGATTATATGAAGAACTATGACGGGGGATGCATTGCCGAGTTGGGCTCCTTGACAGGCGCCATGAAAGCGCAAAAGGTTCTCTCCGTATCTGCGATCCCCGTGTCTGTGGTGAAAACCGAATCCTCCTCTCGCCGTGGCTGTGTCTACGGAATTCGGTTCTCATGCAATCAGTTGGGTAATGTGCGGACCGTTCTATCCGCTGCTCATATTCAGGTGAAGCGATGGGATGCGGGGGATTGATCTATCTGGATCACGCGGCGACCAGCTTTCCAAAGCCGCCCGCCGTGATACGAGAGGTGGTACGGTGTATGACGGAATACGGCGGAAATGCGGGCAGAGGCGCCCACCGACTTTCCCTTGCGGCGGCGGAAAAATTATATGAATGTCGGACCTTGGCGGCTCAATTGCTGGGTGTGGGTGATCCCGCGCGAGTGCTTTTTGTGATGAACACCACCCATGGCATCAATACGGCGTTGAAGGGCATTCTGAAGCAGGGAGATCACGTGATCCTATCCGACTTGGAGCATAACGCCGTTTATCGTCCCCTCTATAAAATGGCAGAAGAAGGGAAGATCACTCTGGATATCTTTTCGAGCATGGTTGGGGATCCTGCCCGAAGCCCCGAGAAGATCTGTGAGAATATCGCCGCCCTGCTCCGTCCCGAAACCAGATTGGTCGTTTGTGCCCATGCTTCCAATATTTGCTCCGCAACACTGCCAATTCGGGAGATCGCCGCGCTTTGCCATCAAAAGGGCATATATTTCGTCGTGGATGCGGCGCAATCGGCAGGACATGAGATGATCGACGTGGATGGAATGGGGATCGACGCGCTTTGCGTTCCGGGACACAAGGGGCTGTTGGGACCGCAAGGATGCGGCATGGTCCTGTTGGGAGACGGGATTCGTCTTGACACACTCACGGAAGGCGGGAACGGTATGGCTTCCTTAGAGGGATCCATGAGCGGGGAGCCCCCCGAGCGGTATGAGGCGGGGACACTTCCCACACCGGCCTTGGCGGGGCTTTGCGAGGGCTTACGCTTGCTGACCGAGTGGGGGATCGAGGAGATCGCTCAAAGAGAACAGCGTCTGTACCGTTTGGCACGAGAGCGTCTTGGAAATACCGAGGGGGTGACCTTGTACGCGCCCCAATACGAAGGAAATATCTTATTGTTTAACGTATCGGGCTTCTCCCCCGAGAGGATCGGACATATTCTGAACGAGAGTGGGATCTGTGTCCGAAGTGGATATCATTGCTCGGCGCTGGGACACAGGACTCTTGGTACGGATGAGACGGGCGCGGTACGTCTTAGCTTTGGGGCGAGTAATCGACCGTGGGAGATCGATCGCCTGTGGCGGGTTCTTCGGACGCTTTCCTGACAAATAAAAAATGAAGATTGTTGCGTCCGCATTTTTTGCGGACGCCTTTTTTTACAAGAAGAATAAATTTTGGACAAAATATGTTGACATCGTGAAATTTCTGTGATAAAATGTATGGGTAGAGAGAAATGTGACGAATTCTCTTTCGGACAAGCCCAACGTAGATGTAAAGCAATTTTACATAAAAAATTAACAAAGGAGAAAGAACAATGAAAAAGATTCTTTCAGTACTTCTCGCAACACTGATGCTCCTTTCCCTGACTGCTGTTTTCGCTTCTTGTAGCGACGACAAGGATGCAGTGGGAATGAGCGAATCTCCCCTGCCGATTCCTGAGGCTTCCACTGAGGTTGAAGTTCCTGAGGATTTCAAGATCGGTTTCATTTGTCTGCACGATGAAAACTCTACCTATGACAAGAACTTCATCGATGCCGCTAACCGCATGAAGGCAGCGCTCAACCTGACCGACGAGCAGTTTGTCATCAAGACCAACATTCCCGAGTCTAACGAGTGCTACAACACCGCGAAGGACCTTGCAGCAGGCGGATGCGATATCGTATTTGCAAACTCCTTCGGACATGAGGACTTCATCATTCAGGCTGCAAAGGAATATCCCGACGTGGAGTTCTGCCATGCAACCGGAACCAAGGCTCATACCGAAAAACTTGATAACTACCACAATGCATTTGCATCCATCTACCAGGGCAGATACCTCGCAGGTATCGCTGCAGGTATGAAGCTGAACGAGATGATCGAGGCTGAGGAGATCACTGCCGAGGAAGCTGTTATCGGCTACGTTGGCGCATTCTCTTACGCAGAGGTTAAGTCCGGCTTTACCTCCTTCTTCCTGGGCGCTCGCTCTGTATGCGAGACCGCAACCATGAAGGTTCAGTATACCGGTTCTTGGTATGATGAGGCTCTGGAGCAGGAAGCTGCTAACGCACTGCTTGCTGACGGATGCGTTCTGATCTCTCAGCACGCTGACTCCATGGGCGCTCCCTCCGCATGTGAGGTTGCAGGTGTTCCTAACGTATCCTACAACGGATCCACCTACGATGCATGCCCTGAGACCTTTATCGTATCCTCCGCAATCAACTGGACTCCTTACTATGTATACATCGCTGAGCAGGTGATCAAGGGCGAGGCAATCGCTGCTGACTGGTGCGGCGGTATCAAGGAAGGCTCCGTTGTTCTGACCGGCATCAACCAGGACGTTGCTGCTGCGGGAACGGTAGACGCGATCAAGGAAGCAATTGAGAAGTTCAAGGCAGGAACCCTGAACGTATTCGACACCTCCAAGTTCACCGTAAAGGGTGCTGCTCTGACCACCTATCTGGCTGACGTTGATACCGACGCGGCATTTACACCTGACACCGAGGTGATCAAGGACGGTTATTTCCACGAGTCCGAGTATCGTAGCGCTCCTTGCTTCGATCTGATTATTGACGGCATCACCGAGCTGAACCAGAAGTTCTGAGTTCCGTCAACCATACAACGGAAAAAGGCGGGGCATAGCCTCTGCCTTTTTCCGTATTCATGAAGATTTTTTCACTGGTGGGAGGTGTTCTTTTGGAACATAAAATTGCGCTTGAAATGCGAGGCGTCAGCAAATCCTTCGGTTCTGTCATGGCGAATCGCAACGTGAACATGGATGTTCGGCACGGAGAGATCCTTGCGATCTTGGGTGAGAACGGATCGGGAAAAACCACACTGATGAATATGATATCGGGAATCTATTATCCCGATGAAGGACAGATTTTTGTGGACGGAGAGCCTGTAGTCATCAGCTCACCGAGAGATGCCTTTCGTTATCGGATCGGCATGATCCACCAGCATTTTAAGCTGGTCGACGTATTTACCGCCGCAGAAAATGTAATTCTCGGCATTGACAACGGAAAAAAATTCAATATCAAGCAGGTATCGGCAGAGGTCGCTGAGATCTCTCGGAAGTATGGCTTTGATATTGATCCAAATAAAAAAATATACGACATGGCAGTGTCGGAGAAGCAGACGGTAGAGATCATTAAGGTTCTTTATCGCGGCGCCGACATTTTGATTCTGGACGAGCCTACCGCCGTTCTGACGCCGCAAGAAACGCAGAAGCTGTTTGCGATCCTCAGACGGATGAGAGACGACGGAAAGTCGATCCTCATCATCACCCATAAGCTTCATGAGGTGCTCTCGGTCTCGGACCGTGTTGCGATCCTGCGCAAGGGCGAATACGTGGGAACTGTGGAGACCAAGGAGACCAATGAAAGCCAGCTGACAGAGATGATGGTGGGCAAGAAGATCGAGCTGAATCTGACACGGATCCCCGTGCTGGAAAATTCGGAAAAGAGACTGTCCATCAAGGGCTTGAGCTGTGTGGACCACGAGGGAGTCAAGGTACTGGACGACGTGACCTTCGATACCTATTCGGGAGAGATCCTGGGCATCGCGGGTATTGCGGGAAGCGGACAGCGAGAGCTGCTGGAAGCCATCGCGGGACTCCAGCACGTGCAGACAGGTGATATCTTCTACAACAATCCCGAAAACGGGGAAGCGGTCAATCTGCGGGAAAAGACGCCCTTGCAGATCCGTGATATGGGAGTCCGCCTTTCCTTTGTTCCTGAGGACCGTCTGGGCATGGGCTTGGTGGGCAACATGGATATTATCGATAACATGATGCTTCGCTCATATAAAAAGGGACGCTCCGTGTTCCTTGACCGTACCGAGCCCAAGCATCTGGCAACCGAGATCATCGATTCCTTGCAGGTGGTGACTCCTGGCGCTACAACCCCTGTCAGACGGCTGTCTGGCGGTAACGTGCAAAAGGTTTTGGTAGGACGAGAGATCGCCGCGGCGCCCACCGTGCTGATGGCTGCATATCCTGTCCGCGGTCTGGATATCAACTCCTCCTACACCATTTACCGCCTTCTGAACGAGCAAAAGCAGAGAGGGGTATCCGTGATCTTCGTAGGAGAGGATCTGGATGTTCTGGTTGAGCTTTGCGACCGAATTCTGGTCATCGGCTCGGGACGGATTACGGGAATCGTGGACGGAAGAACCGCCACGAAGGAAGAGATCGGACTTTTGATGACGAAAACAGACGTGAAAGGAGACGAGTCGAATGAACACAAATGAAAGCGAAATCCGGCAGACTGCTCCTGAAGCGGTGGGGAAAAAGCGGAAGGAAAAGCGAGTCAGAGAGCCGATGTTCCATATTGTGAAGCGAGATCAGCTTTCCTTGGGACGTGCGATCTCGATCCGCGCCATTGCCATTGTATCCGCTTTGGTGTTCTCGGGCTTGGTGACGATCCTGATGACGGGAGACAATCCCATTTCCATCTATGCGACCATGATCGAGGGCGCCTTTGGAACGTCCTACCGTGTGTGGTTTACCTTCCAAGAGGTTGCCATGCTGTTGTGCGTTGCACTGGCAATCACCCCTGCCTTTAAGATGCGATTTTGGAATATCGGCGCCGAGGGACAGGTGCTCATCGGCGGTCTTGTGACCGCAATGTGTATGTTTTTCATCGGAGGCTCTATGCCTACGTGGCTGTTGATCCTGGTGATGACCGTGTGCAGTATCCTTGCAGGCGCGATCTGGGGTATCGTCCCTGCGATCTTCAAGGCGCGTTGGGGAACCAACGAGACGCTGTTTACCCTGATGATGAACTACGTTGCCATTCAATCCATTGAGATCTTTTTGAAGTACGCGGATAAGAGCGGCTCCAATACCGTGGGCCCCAGCTTGCTGGCACACGGTTGGTTCCCCTATCTGTTCGGTCAGCAGTATCTGCTGAATATTCTTATCGTTGCCGCGTTGACGGTTCTGATGTGGGTGTATCTGAAATACACCAAGCACGGCTATGAGATCTCCGTAGTGGGAGAAAGTGAGAATACCGCGCTGTACGTGGGCATCAACGTAAAAAAGGTTATCGTGAGAACCATGGCGATCTCCGGTGCCATCTGTGGTCTGGTCGGACTTTTGCTGGTTGGCGGAACATCGCACTCTATCGACTCCAATATTTCCGACGGGCGCGGCTTTACCGCCATCATGGTATCCTGGCTTGCCAAGTTCAATCCCTTTATGATGGTGCTTGCCAGCCTTTTGCTGATCGTTCTTTCCCGCGGCGCAGAGGAGGTCTCCTCGAAGTTCGGACTGAACGCGTCCTTTGCGGATATTATTACGGGTATTATCCTGTTCTTCATTATCGGCGCGGAGTTCTTTGCTCAGTATAAGATCTGCGCCAATAAGAATCATAAGATCTTTCATAAGGATTCCAAAAAGGAGGAGGTAGCCTGATATGGATTTGATTGCTCAATTTTTGTCCAGAGCCATTATACAGGGTACACCCTTGTTGTTTGGTTCTACAGGAGAGATTATTACCGAAAAATCGGGGAATCTGAACCTTGGAATTCCCGGAATTATGTATATGGGAGCAATTTCGGGGGTGATCGGCGGCTTCTTCTATCAGAGCAGTGTTGTAAAAGTTAACCCCGTGTTGGCGATCCTGATCCCCCTGCTTTGTTGCTTGCTGGGCTCCTTGCTGGCATCCCTGATCTACTCCTTCCTGACCATTACACTCCGCGCGAATCAGAACGTGACGGGACTTGCGCTGACCACCTTTGGCGTGGGATTCGGAAATTTCTTCGGCGGTTCCTTGATCAAGCTGGCGGATAGCGACGTTCCTTCAATCGCGCTGACAAAGATCGCGAAGGCATATAAGACCTCGTTGCCCTTTGCGGATCAGCTTGGTTGGTTTGGTAAGATCTTCTTTTCCTATGGATTTATGGTGTATCTGGCGGTGATTCTTGCAGTGCTGGCAACCATCTTCCTCAAGAAGACCAGAGCAGGATTGCATTTGCGGTCGGTAGGAGAAAATCCCGCAACCGCGGACGCGGCGGGAATCAGCGTCACCAAGTATAAGTACCTTTCCACCTGTATTGGCGGAATGATTGCGGGCCTTGGCGGACTGTATTACGTGATGGACTATACCAATGGAGTCTGGTCCAATAACGGATTTGGTGACCGAGGCTGGTTGGCGATCGCGTTGGTTATCTTTGCAACGTGGAAGCCCCATATCGGAATTTTCGGATCATATTTGTTCGGCGGATTGTATGTGCTGTATAACTATATTCCCGTGAGTATGCAGATGATCCCCTTGCTGCAGATGTTGCCGTACGTGGTAACGATCTTGGTGCTGGTGATCGTCAGTATCCGAAGGAAGAGGGAAAATCAGCCCCCTGCAAGTCTGGGATTGCCGTATTTCCGAGAGGAGCGGTAGCGATAAAAAGGCAAGAGGAGAGATCCTCTTGCCTTTTTTGGAGGGAAAGGAGGCGAAGGGTGTCGAAAAGTTTTTTACAAAAATACGGAAAGTGGGTTGACAAAAGGGAAAGACTATGATATAATATAACAGCGAACCGAGGAAGGAACGCTCCCACGGCGAATATGCCGGTGTGGCGGAATAGGCAGACGCCCGGGACTTAAAATCCCGTGATACGTAAGTATCGTACCGGTTCGACCCCGGTCACCGGCACCATTCGGTGAAACAATCATATCGCGGAGTAGAGCAGCTTGGTAGCTCGTCGGGCTCATAACCCGGAGGTCGTGAGGTTCAAATCCCACCTCCGCAACCAAAAAGAAAAGTCGCGCAAGCGGCTTTTTCTTTTTGTACTTTTCACTATTCTCTTTTCACTCTTCACTTTTCTCTAAATCTCCCGCGCGACTTTTCCAGTGAAGAGATAAGAGAGAAGAGAGAAAAGAAAAGGTAGCTTTTCTCCCTTGGGTCGAAAAGCCTTGATTTTTCAAGGCTTTTTTGTT
>JAZNVA010000226.1:0-7237 GCA_045592565.1 Eubacteriales bacterium
GGACCGACCGGTTATGAGCCGGTTGCTCTAACCAACTGAGCTAATGGCCCGCATAGCGACTTTTATATTATATAACAATGTAAAAAAAATGTCAAGATATTTTTGCGAAAAAGGACGAATTATTTTTCGTTTTCATCGACAGGATTTTCTTGAATTCTCCCGCCTTGAATGATATTCTTTTATTGCAAACCGACCTCGGTTGATTTTTTAAGCGTAAAGGAGACAAGCCATGAAAAAGATTACCTTTTCCCTGTTATTCAGCTCGCTGCTGATTTTTTCCTTTATTTTTGCCGCCTGCAACGTCGAGCCCGATCCCCCCGATGGCGCAGATACCTCTGGGGGGGATCCCGTCATTCCAAGCATCGGCTATGAGGCGATGATCCGCGAGCTGGAAGATCAGATCATTGAGCTTCAGCAATCTCAATACATATCCGACGCAGAAAACCAGCAGGAGCTGGAGCGGTTACAGAATCTGCTGTCCGAGCTGAAGGAGAAACTTCCCGATGATCCCCAGACGCCCGATGACAGCACCTCCCCAAACGACTCCGACGACAAGGATCCTCCCGCCTCCTCCGCCCTGTTTTCTTACACGCGAACGGGAGACACCGTGAGCATTACGGGTTATTCGGGAGATGACATCCATCTGGTGATCCCCACGAAGATCGACGGACTAACAGTCACCGAGATCGCGGACAGCGCTTTTGAATCAGGCAAGATCAAGACTGTGGTTATCCCCGATGGTGTCACGAAGATCGGTTGGTTCGCTTTTGCGGGATGCTCGGCGCTGGAATCGGTAACGGTTCCGGACAGTGTGGTGGGCATCGGTTATTCGGCGTTTCCCTCCAAGCCCTCTCCCGTCACGGTCTGCTGTCATCAAGATTCCTTCGCACAGAAATACGCCAAAAGCTATGGGCTTTCGGTGACAATTATATAAAATTGAAAAGAAAGACTTGACCGCCCGCCTCTCTTGTTGTATAATAGTATGGTAAACATACTTCAGACAAAGGAGGTGGGCGGCGTGTCTGTCCGACAGAATCCAATCAAGCGAATCTCTGCGCGGCTGCGCGAGCTGGGACCGAAAAGGATCATTCTATCTGTTCTCTGTCTGCTTCTTATTTTGCTTCCCACGTTTTTTGCCTTCTTCTATCGGCACTACACGGACAACACCTCTGCCGCTGACGTATTCTCGGTGACGCTATACGATGCGGATGGGCAGGAATTCGGCTATGACACAGGCTCCCCCAAAAGCGCGCCCGCCGATTCCCTTCTCTGGATCTTCTCCCGCTTTCCTCAGGAAATGAAAGAGCTTCCCGCCGCGCAGGGAGATCCCGCGAAGGACACCTATATTCGCGCCGTGACCGATCTGAACGGTAAAAAGCGGGAATTGACTTGCTATTTTTCCACCATCGCCTCTTCCTGCTACTGCATAGACGAGACCGGAAGGATCTATTCTATTCCCACCGTCTACGCCGAGTCCTTTCTCGGCTCTCCGTACGCCGAGCCTTTCTATCCAAACGCAAAGATCCCATCCCTGATCACCATCGACAAGGACGAGGTCTTCCCCTCTGAGATCAAGTGGTACTATAAAAACTATCACGACATAACCCTTCCCGCCCAACGCAACAAAATGGCAGATGCCGTTTCTCTTTATGAGCTGACCACCGCGATCGGTCTTAGTTTTTCTTCAGAACCCGACCTGGCGCAGGCAAAGGTCTACAGCGGCGACACGCTCCTTTACTCAGGAACAATGGATCAGCTTTCCTCGCTGACGCCCGACACGGGAAATGAAATGACCGTTTCGATCCATGCGATCTGGACACAGGAAAATCACCCCGATTCCTACGGAGAGCTTCAATACGAGTTTCCCATCCGCATCCGAAACCGATCCGAGTTTTCTCTGGGAGAGACCTCGATCCCGGCGGGCGGATTCACCACTCTGAGCTGTACCAACATCAACACGCTCTCCAAGATCGACTACGTATCCACCGTCAAGGGGGTTACCCCCACCTTCCACAAGGAGGGGACGTTAGCGCGGGCGCTTCTGGTGATCCCGCGAGACACTCCCGTTGGCAATTATTCGGTCACCGTGACGTACGGCGCGTCAACACAGACCTTTTCCATTCAAGTGACAGCCCCCAGAGCGCCCATGCGCTTTTCCTATTCAGACACACCCCTGAAGGAGCCACTGTCCGGACTCAATTCCGCAAAAAGCGAATGGCTGGCGTTGCTCCACACGCTACCCAGCCCTCAGGAAATCGATTATTTCCGAGGAAATTTTGCAGATCCCACGGAGAACGGATTTACGGTAGGATACACCCACGGCAGCACCGTTCAGTGGAAGCACGATATTGTGGAGTCGGTGATCGGGCAGGAATTTCTCGCCCCCGATCCCCGTGAGATCTCGGTCGCCTCGATTCAGAGCGGCACGGTGATACAGACCGGAGAGTGCGCCCTTCTCGGCAATTACGCTGTAGTGGATCACGGTCGCGGACTGCGGATCTGGTACGGGCATCTGAGTGACTTGGACGTAGAGCGAGGCGATATCCTCGCCCGCGGACAGTCCGTAGGCAAGACGGGTAGCGGCGGCGCCGCTACGGGCAACGGATTCCTGATGATCTGCACCGTTTATAACGAAATGATCGATCCTTCTCTGCTTCTTGGTAAAGCATTTCAATAAAAACAACAAAAAAGAACCGTCCGAGGACGGTTCTTTTTTGTTTTATCGATAGCGCTTTGCCCATTGGACATCCCGCTCCTCGATCTCTTGGAAGGGATAGGTGGGCACCAGCAACCTCTCAAAGGGCAGATCCAACAAGGAAGGACAAGCCGCTCCCGCCGTACATGCATTGCAGATCTCTGCCGAAACAGGCTCATAGCCTACGCGGAAGGAGGTACACGCCTTGACGGCGACAAGCTGACAATTGGTCACGTCAATGCCAAAGGATTGGAAGAAATTCAGGTCTCCTCCCGCTACGTCGTTCAAGCCGACGCGGATCAGAAGCTTTCCAACCTCCAAGACCGCTACTCGGCCGGGAGAAAGACGGGACCCCTGATAGATAGGGCCGTAATGATAAAAGGTTCCCTCATGGAGACTTCTTACCTTTGCCTTTACCGTTACGGGGCGAGACAGCTTCGGGGCGACCGACGCGCCAAGCGTAAACTCCCCTTCTCCTCCCACGCCCAGCTCAAACGCCTTGGCAACCGCTTTCGCGTCCTTGACTGAGGTTGCCATGCGAAGGCAATCGGCATATGGCAGGAATGCCTCCACCATCGCGGCGCTGTCTCCCGTGGAGCCCGCGCCTACCGAGTCGGCAGAATCTACCAAAATCACGGGCTTTCGGCTCTTATTTTCCAAAGCCCTTTCTATAACCTGCGCGGGCGTCATCAGGGGCGTTCCCTGCAGCTCCTCTCTGGCATGAAACACATCTCTTGTCAGCTCGTTGGCCACCTCCGTAGCCGCCGCCTCGTCCTTTGCGATCACAATCACAGTGGATTGCACCTCAGGCGCGTCCAGCCAAGGCTGAACCTGAAATGCTGTATAATCGGCGATCCGTCCCTCGCGGATCATCGCTTGCGCTTTTTGATTCAAAGCAAGCAATGCGCCGCGGGTGGTCGTATACGCGTGAGCGGGCGCCATCATGGGGATCGCCGCTCTGACAAGCACCTTCGGTTCTCCGCAAAGATGCCCATAGAGAAGAGCCGCCGCTCTCTCTCCCGACTCTCTTTGGTCGATATGGGGGTATTCCCAGTATCCGCTGATATAGTCCAGATTTTTCGCGATGCGCTCGGTAATGTTACCGTGAAGGTCAAAGCCCGCGGAGATGACCACTCCGTCTCCCACCTTTTCTCGAATGGTCTCGCACACATAACCGCACACGTCGTCGCAGCTCTCGGACAGAGTCGCGCCGTGCAGAAGCATCAGAACGCCGTCAAGATGTCCCGCATCGTCGATCCGTCCCAGCGTATCCGCCAAGAAATGCTCCACGACCTCGTCCTTCAGCGGGCCCGCGCTGTTCCCCCGCATACAAACGCCCCAGATACATTCCACATCTTCCTTGGAAAGAAGATATTCTCTTCCGCCCGACACGTTGGCGTGTCCGCTCGTCTGAGTGCTGTGAGGCTTGATCTGATCCAGCGGCATGGCAACGGGATTGAAGCTGTTACTCTCCTGCGCTAAGCCGCAGATCAGGATTCTTTTTTTTCCATTCATGGTCATGTCCTCCTCGGGGATCCCCCTTATTATTTTGCCGTGTACATTATAGCACACGAAGCAAGGAATGTCAATGGATCCGCCATAATAAAAATCCGCTTCTCCGTTTTCACGGGAAGCGGATTTTTTGTATCACCCCAACAGATCGTAATACATCCAGAGGACGGAATAGCGATCCTTCAGATCCTTGGCGTAAAGATGCGCGTCAGCAATCTTTTCCTCGCCATACAGCACCTTATAATCATAGTAGGAAAGTCCTACCCGCTCGGTCAAGCGCAGCATTTCCTCAGTGGTGGGACAATCCTCGAGGATCTCGCGGATCTGCGCCCATTTTTCGCGGTAGACCGCCACGCGGTCGATCCCGTACCAGCCCATCTTCTTCTGAAGCGCCAGCACCTCGTCGGCAATACTGCCGTAGATACGGCGGATCTCTCTCTCATAGGACACGGGATCGTGATGGGAGACGAATGTATTGATATTCTCAATCGCCAAGAGCTTTTCCCGCACTCTCGCGGTCTCCACGGCAGAGCAGCACACGTCGACTCCGTGAGGGAGATAGGGCTCGTTGCGAACGATACCGACGATCTCAAAATAGTGGGACATATGATGCTCACTGCCCGACGCGGGACGGGAATTTCCCACGTACGCCATCAGGATCCCCACTGCGACCAGCGCCTTCATCAGCGCGCCCACCGCCTCGGGGGAACGGGCAACCAGACCGTCAGCCAGCGCTACCGTCTTTTCCACCTCCTCGTAGGTGGCGTTCATGACGAACTCGCACAGATACTCTCCGTTGACCAGATGGCTCAGCTTCCAGTCATTCAGACAGGAATATTTCCCGATGATGTCGCCATATCCCGCTTGGATCATCTCGAAGGGAGCGGCGGACAGCACGTTCACATCGGCAAGAATGGCGCGGGGCACCTCGGCGTTCAGCGTCACCTTCATGCCGTCCAGAATCAGCGCGGAACCCTTTGACGCGTAGCCGTCCATGGAAGGCGCGGTCGCGACGATATAATAAGGCAAGCCGCAGTCGAAGCTGACGTGCTTACAGAGATCGTTGATAACACCCGAGCCGATACCGATGATCAGATCGGTATTGTCGGTCGCCCTTGCCTTCAGCTCGGCGATCGCCCGCTCGTCAGGAACCAGCACGTCCTCGGTGTCATAGACCAGCACGTCTCCTATGCGATCGGCAATCTTGGAACGTACTGTCTCTCCCGCCACGCGATCGGTATTGCGATCCGCCACCAGCAAAATGCTGTGATAGTCCGCGCAGATGGCAGGCAGACGATCGCAGGCGTTTTCTTCAATATAAACGTATTGAATGGGGCAAAGATGGGACTTCCCGCAGGCGCAGTCCGTCTTTCCCTTCAGCAAATCTTGAATTTCCATGCCTTTATCTCCTTATATCATAATAGATCCTTCATATATTCTTCCAGTCTGGTATAATCGTCTACACAAACAAAGCCGAAGTCTGAGCGATAGACCGATTCGTCGTTTCCGCCGAGACCGTAATCGTCTCCCACGAACACGACCTCGTCGTGTGAAAATCCTTTTTCCTTACAATAGAGATCCAGCGCATAATATTTATTGTAGGGCTTGGGCGCCATGTCAAAGGAGGAGGATCCTCCCACAAAAACGATATACTCGGAGAAGACCTCGCAGACCTCCTCATAGATCCGCCGCCGCTTGGAGCGGTCGGGATCAAACGCCAGCTTATCCGCCTGAGCCGCCTTGGTACCAAGGATCGGAAAGGTCACACAGCCCGATGGGTGAAATTCCACGTTCTCCCCTGCAAACTCAGTAAAACCGTATTTCTCACGAAGCATGGTGACGCGCTTCTCCACCGATTCGCGATCACAAGGCAGGACCTCGTCCCGCTTGACATCCAAGGACTTGGTGTTCGCGTTGTACGCGGCATACTGCAAGCCGTAGTTTCCGATGACGTCCAACGGATACTGATCCATTTGGTTGAAAATACGCATACACTGTCCCGCGCCCACCATCACCAATGAATATTTTTGCGCGAGTCGATCCAAAACGCTTCGATTTTTGTCGTCCAGCTTGGTTTTGTGTTGTGTCAGAGTCCCATCCAGATCAAAAGCGATCAATCGAATCATCGTTTTTCCCACCTTCTTTTTATTTCCTCTTGACAGAGACGATTTTTTCACTTATAATTATAGCGGAATGATCGTTTTCTGTCAAGAGTTGGCTAAAATATTTAGAAACGATCAGATTCGATCACATCATCAGGAGAATTTCTTTATGTTTAAAAATCAGCGGCACACGGAAATATTGGAAATTCTGAACAAGGAAGGATTTGCCGAGGTGCGGACCTTGGCGGAGCGTCTTTATGCCAGCCAGCCTACCGTTCGTCGGGATCTGGATCATCTGGAAAAGCAGGGCTTGATCCGCCGCAGTCACGGAGGAGCGATCCCTGCCGATCTGCGGGTAGACACCCCCATCTCCTTCCGCCGAGGAACACGAACACAGGAAAAGGCGCGGATCTGCCATCTTGCCGCCACACTGATCGATCCCGCCAACCTTATTTTTATTGATGCATCCACCACTGCTCTGCACCTTTCGGATTTTCTCAAGGAATCCGATAACGTAACCGTTCTCACCAACGGCTATCCCCTTTGCCACTCTCTGGTGGAAAAGGAGATTCGGGTATTTTCCACGGGTGGGCGGCTGATCAAAAGCTCCCAGGCTTTTGTTGGATATACCGCCGAGGAGTCCATCGGTCAGTTCAATGCCGATCTGTTTTTCTTCTCCACCTCCTCCCTCTTGGAGGACGGACAGATCTTTGATTATTCCGAGGAGGAGGTGGCGATCCGACGAGCCATGCTCCGCCACAGCAAAAAGGCGGTCCTTCTTTGCAACACCGCCAAGATCGGTACGGTATCCGCCTTTTTCGTCGCATCCCTCTCCCAGATCGATTATCTGGTCACCGACTCCCCCATCTCCCAAGCCATGGCGCAAAACAACGGTCTTACTCTCCAAGTCGGATCGTAGCCATGTCGT
>JAZNVA010000227.1:0-10153 GCA_045592565.1 Eubacteriales bacterium
ACACCTTCCGTCTGTGTTCCGAATATGTGGACGAAATCGTTACTGTGACGGAGGATGAGATCTCCTCCGCAATCCTTGCCCTTGTTGAGCAGCATAAAATGATTGCCGAAGGAGCGGGCGCCGTTTCGGTAGCCGCGGTTATGTTTGATAAGCTTCCCGTTGCGGGTAAGAACGTGGCGTGCGTGGTGTCAGGCGGTAATATTGACGTTACTATTTTGTCCCGTGTAATGGAGCGCGGTCTGCTGAAGTCAGGCAGAACCTGTAACCTTTGTATTGAACTGATGGATAAGCCCGGTCAGCTTCGTGATGTTTCGGATATCATTGCCCGTTGTGGCGGGAACGTGATTTCGGTTCACCATGAGCGAGCCAGCGAAACCACGGATATTAACGGTTGCTTCCTGCGACTCGTTCTGGAAACAAAGAACTATGATCATATTGATCAGATCACACAAGCGCTGATTGACGAAGGTTTCCATTTGGTATAAAATCGATTTTAAAAAATGAAAGGATAAATATTATGGAAAAGATCTATACAAAAAACGCGCCTGAGGCATTGGGCCCCTATACGCAGGCAGTGGTAAGCGGAAATTTGGTGTTTACGTCGGGACAGATTGCGATCGATCCCGCCGACGGTCAGATCCATGCAACCACGATCGAGGAGCAGACCGAGCAGGTTTGTAAAAATCTGTCTGCTGTACTGACGGCGGCAGGTTCTTCTCTTGAATACGCGGTCAAAACAACATGCTTTTTGGCGGATATGGGAGATTTTGCCGCATTCAATGCCGTATATGGTACTTATTTTACGGGAAAGCCCGCACGTTCTTGTGTTGCGGCAAAAACTTTGCCCAAGAATGTTTTGGTAGAAGTCGAGGTTGTTGCTGAGAAAGCGCTTTGAAATCGTTGATATTATACTGTTTTTTTGCAATTTCGGCTAAAAAACTGTGCAGAATATATCAAAATATAAATAACAAATAAATATTTTAGAAATTCTCTTGACAAAGAATATTTTTCGTGATAAAATAACCACAATATCAAGGCGATAAAGGGAATTAGTAGTAGTGTCTGTCGTTTACAGAAAGCCGATGGGAGATGAAAATCGGTAACGTGGAGCTACGAATCTCCTCCCCGAGCTTCCGCTTGAAGACTAAATTGGTTGTGTAGACGCGGACGGAGTGTCACCGTTATCACGGACAGCTTCACTGGTGGGTGAAGACAGAGCGGCTGATTTCAGCAATAAGAGTGGTACCGCAGAGTGTTTTATGACCTTTGTCTCTTTGTAAGGAGAGATAAAGGTCTTTTTTGCTTTTTTGCGATGGCTACGACAACCAATACATATAAGGAAGGTAAAAAAATGATTTTGAACGGTTCAGAAATCCTTGTGAATGTGCTTCTGGAACAAGGAGTGGATACCGTGTTCGGATATCCGGGAGGCGCGGTGTTGAATATTTATGACGCGCTTTATAAATACAGTGACAAAATTCGCCATTATATGACGGCTCACGAGCAGGGTGCGGCACACGCCGCAGACGGGTATGCAAGATCCACCGGAAAAACGGGTGTTGTGATTGCAACCAGCGGTCCCGGTGCCACGAATCTTGTAACGGGAATTGCTACCGCCTTTATGGATAGTGTTCCTATGGTTGCCATCACGGGAAACGTCGCAACTCCTTTGCTTGGATGCGATAGTTTTCAAGAGGTCTATATTGCCGGTATTACCATGCCGATTACCAAGCATAACTTTGTGGTTCGACGGGTAGAGGATCTGGCGGATACCTTGCGTGCCGCCTTCCGAATCGCATCCAGTGGGCGTCCGGGACCTGTTTTGGTGGACGTTCCCAAGGATGTTACGGCTGACCGTACTACCTATACGCCTGCTCCTAAGGCGGATACTCACGAGCGCACAAAAAAGATCATCGGTAATGTGGAAGAAGTTGCGGAGCTGATCAATCGCGCGGAGCGTCCCTTCGTTTATTTTGGCGGCGGTGTACGGCTTTCGGGCGCATCGGAGGAGTTGAGAGAGCTACTGTTGACTGCGGACATTCCCGCCGCGTATACGCTAATGGCGGCAGGAGCGCTGAAATATGGGGAACGTCAAAACCTTGGTTTGATGGGTATGCACGGCTCCTATTCCGCAAATTGCGCAGCAAACCGAGCAGACGTGATGATTGCGATCGGAACGAGATTCAGTGATCGCGTGGCATTAAATACCAATAAATTCGGGCATAACGCGAAGATCGTACACATTGATATAGACCCCGGTGAGATCAATAAAAACGTAACCGTCGATTACAGCATTATCGGTGACGTAAAGACTGTACTCAATGAAATGAAAAAATATATCAAGCCTGCGGCACATACCAAATGGTTTGAACAGATTGAGCAGTGGAAAGCGGAAGATTATAAGCCGGAGGACAGTGATTCGGTTCTCAAGCCGCATCAGGTGATCGGAACAGCGTGTGAGATCGCGGGGAAGGATGCGATTTTTGTGACTGACGTAGGTCAGCACCAGATGTGGGCTGCCCAATATCTGCATCATGTCAAGCCCCTTAACTTCCTGACCAGCGGCGGTCTTGGAACAATGGGATACGGATATGGCGCGGCGATCGGCGCCAAGATTGCGAATCCCGATGCGCCTGTTATTCATTTTACCTCCGACGGATCTCTTCATATGAACATGAATGAGCTGTGTACCGCAGTCAGTTACGGAATTCCTGTGATCACGGTGATCCTGAATAACGCAGTTCTCGGAATGGTTCGTCAATGGCAGGGTGTGTTCTACGGCAGAAGATTTTCTTCCAGCGAGCCCGAGCGCGTAACCGATTACGTAAAGGTTGCGGAGGCGTTCGGTGGAGAAAGTTATCGGTGTAAAACGCCAACGGAATTTGAGGAAGCGATGCAGAAAGCAATGAAAGCCAAGGGTCCTGTTTGGATCGAGTGTCTGATCGACAGAGAAGAAAAGGTGCTTCCCATGATTCCCGCCGGCGGAACTGTCCACGATACGATATTCAGCTAAGGAGGAAGAATCATGAAAAAGCAATGTATGGTGCTTCTTGTTGAAAATAATGCGGGGGTACTCACTCGGGTTTCCTCCTTGTTTATGCAACGAGGCTTTAATATCGATTCCTTGACGGTTTCTTCAACCGAAAATCCCAAGATATCCAGAATTACAATTGTAACAACGGGAGATCAAAAGAATTTCAATCAGATCCTCAAGCAAACGGATAAGCTGGTCGAAACGAAGATGATCTTCTCCGTTGAATCTGAATTTTCCTTGATTCGAGAGCTTCTCTTGGTGAAATTTTCCACTCTGACGGAGGATCCCGATGATGTGGATGCTCTGAAGCATGTAATTGAATCCTACGGTGCATCGGTGATCGATGTTTCCAACGGATGCTTTGTTGTCGAGCTTTCGGCAACGTCTCAGAAGATAGATGAATTTTTGGATGCGACCAAGGAATATGAAAAAATTGAAATGTGCCGTTCGGGCGCGATCGCCATGGAGCGCGGAGACGTGTCCTATGATATCGGTTAACCTAATTTATTTTGAAAAAATTATTTTAAAGGAGATAAAAAAATGATTACCAAGTACTATGATTCTGATTGCAATCTTGGATTGCTGGATGGAAAGACCGTTGCCGTGATCGGCTTCGGTAGCCAAGGACACGCTCACTCCATGAACCTTGCGGAGAGCGGATGCAACGTTGTTGTTGGTCTGCGTAAGGGAAGTGGCCACTGGCAGAAGGCTGCGGATTTTGCCGCAACTCACCCCAACTTTAAGGTAATGGAGGTTGAAGATGCTGCCAAGGCTGCGGATCTGGTAATGATGCTGGTTCCTGATGAGCTGGCTGCTGACATCTACA
The DNA here is from genome assembly GCA_045592565.1 of Eubacteriales bacterium. Classification (GTDB taxonomy): domain Bacteria; phylum Bacillota; class Clostridia; order Oscillospirales; family CAG-272; genus HGM12713. Next base: position 3,861 of record JAZNVA010000227.1, read on the forward strand.
ACAAGCAGGTAGCTCCTCACATGAAGGACGGTGACGTTCTGATGTTTGCGCATGGCTTCAACATTCACTTCAATTTCATTCAGCCTGCCAAGAACATTGACGTAATCATGGTAGCGCCCAAGGGACCCGGACACACGGTAAGAAGCCAGTATCAGGAGGGCAAGGGCGTTCCCAGTCTGATCGCAATTCATCAGGATTACACGGGTAAGGCTAAGGAATATGCGCTTGCATATGCATCCGGAATCGGTGCAGGCAGAGCGGGTATTCTTGAGACCTCCTTCCGTGAGGAGACCGAGACCGACCTGTTCGGTGAGCAGGCAGTTCTTTGTGGCGGTGTAACCGAATTGATGAAGGCAGGATTTGATACGCTGGTGGAAGCAGGCTATGAGCCCGAGATGGCATACTTTGAGTGTATCCATGAGATGAAGCTGATCGTTGATCTGATCAACAACGGTGGATTCGCTATGATGAGATATTCCATTTCCAATACCGCAGAGTACGGTGATTACAGAACCGGTAAGAGACTGATCACCGAGGAGACCCGTAAGGAAATGAAGAAGGTTCTGAGTGAGATTCAGGACGGCACCTTTGCTTCCGAGTTTATGCAGGAATTCTCCGCAGGAAGAAAGGCAAAGTTCTTGGCAACTCGCCGCAAGGAAAGCGAGCATCAGTTGGAGAAGACGGGCGCAGAGCTCCGTCAGATGATGAGCTGGCTGAAGAAGTAAAATGCTTTATCGGTATGTGGGAGTCTGTCCCACATACCGATCCCCCAATTTTAAAAGGAGGTACCCTTATGTTTTTGGCGATCAACGTAGGTAATTCCAGAATTTCGGTGGGCGGCTTTGACGGTTGCGCGGCGGATCCTCTGTTTTGTTTTCAAATTGCTACTGATCTCAATAAGACCTCCGATGAATATTTTGTTTTGCTCCGCGCGATCATTCGGGAATATGCGGAGGAGAACAAAAAAATGGATGGTGGGATTTTATCCTCCGTCGTGCCGCAGCTGACTGAGACGATTCGACAGACGTTAGCGCGGCTGATTTGCAAAGATCCCCTTGTGGTAGGTCCCGGAGTAAAAACCGGATTTGCCATTAAGATCGATTCTCCCGCAGAGCTTGGTAGTGATATGGTTGCCAATGCTGCAGCGGTAATAGAGGATTTAAAAGAAAAAGGGAAGATGGGAATACCTTCCGTGATCGTTGATATGGGAACGGTAACGACTGTTTCCGCCATCAATCAAAAAGGAGAATACGTAGGTTGTGCGATCACTCCCGGAGTTCGGATGTCATTTGATGGTATTCACGGAAAAACAGCACAATTGCCCAACGTGGTCTTTTCAGCTCCTGAGAAGGCGATCGGCACAAATTCACAGGATTCCATCCGATCAGGTGTGATTTACGGAGCAGCTATGATGCTAGATGGCTTTGTGGGACGATTTGCAAAGGAAATGAAATGTCGCACCGAGGAATTGAATTTGATTATAACGGGTGAATACGCGACTGCGGTCACACCGGCGTGCAGATATTCCTTTGAGGAAAAGAAAAATTTGACCTTGCGCGGACTTGCTTGTTTGTACCGTAAGGCGGTATCCCATTCGTAAACTTGATAATAATCGACATTTGTCGCTATAATAGATCCAATTTTTATGCATCGTACCCGATTTTGGGACGGTAGCATCGGGTGAGAGTCCCGAGGAAAGGAACAGTTATGTTCAATACATTCTTTGTTGAGACGGTACACATGACCGTACTTGTGATCTTGGAGGTGGAACAATGAGAAACACCAATCAGAAAATGCTGTACATGGTTCAGATGGCCATGTTGATTGCTCTTGTCGTTGTCCTTCAGATTATCAGCGCTATGATCCCTCCCATTGGCGGGGTATCCATTACGCTGACTTTGGTTCCTGTGGTTGTGGGGGCGATCCTTTTTGGAAAGCGAGGAGGCTTTGTTCTCGGGTTTGCTTTTGGATTGATCGTTTTGATCAACTGCATTACCGCAATGGATGTGGGCGGAAATATTCTCTGGAATGCCAACCCCATCTTTACGCTTTTGATTTGTTTTGTGAAAGGAATTGCCGCAGGATTTGTACCTGCTGTTCTTTACCGTGCGGTTTGCGGCAAGACGGAGCGCGCAAGCACGGCTCGGAAATACGGCGCGGCGCTGGTTGCGGCACTGTCCGCTCCCGTCGTAAATACCGGATTGTTTGTATGCGGTATGCTGCTGTTCTTCCGTGATACGCTCTATGCATGGGCAGGCGGCACGGAGATTATGACCTATATTTTGTTAGGTCTTGCAGGTTTGAATTTCCTGGTTGAATTTTTGATCAATATTATATTGACGCCCGCGATCGTAAGAATTGTGGACGTAGTCAAAAAAAGATAAAGTATTTCATTTTTACATAGGAGAAAAAATATGTCACTTCGTTCCGATAACGTAACTAAGGGCTCGGAAAGAGCACCGAACAGAAGTTTGTTTTATGCCATGGGATATACCAAGGAGGAGCTGGAGCGTCCTCTGATCGGTGTCGTTAGCGCCCATAGTGAGATCGTTCCCGGCCATTATCATCTGGATAAAATTGCCGATGCCGTTAAGGCGGGCGTTCGCATGGCGGGCGGTACTCCGATTTTGATCCCCGCGATCGGTGTATGCGACGGTATTGCCATGGGGCATATCGGAATGAAGTATTCTTTGGCAAGCCGCGAGCTGATCTGCGATAGTGTAGAAACCATGACCATGGCGCATCAGTTGGACGGATTGGTTTTGATTCCCAACTGTGACAAGATCGTTCCCGGTATGGTGATGGCGGCGGTTCGTATGAACGTTCCCGCGATCGTGTGCAGCGGCGGACCGATGCTGGCAGGAACCTACAACGGTGAAGAAGTCAGCCTTTCCAAGATGTTTGAGGCGGTTGGCGCGTACAAGGCGGGTATGATCGATGAATGTCAGCTTCATGAATGCGAGACGGGCGTCTGTCCCGGCTGCGGAAGCTGTGCGGGAATGTACACCGCGAACAGCATGAACTGTCTTTGCGAAGCGATCGGCATCGCCTTGCCCGGCAACGGAACGATCCCCGCTGTCAGCAACAAGAGAACCATTCTTGCAAAGCATGCGGGTATGGCGATCATGGATCTTGTTCGTAACAACGTATGTGCAAGAGATATCATCAACGAGAGATCCATTCGCAACGCGCTGGCTTGCGATATGGCGCTGGGGTGCAGCTCCAACAGCGTTCTTCATCTGTTGGCGATCGCAAACGAGGCGGGCGTGCCTTTGGATCTGAATCTCTTTAACGAGATGAGTGCCAAGGTTCCCAATCTTTGTCACCTTGCCCCCGCAGGTCCTACTCATATGCAGGATCTGGATGCGGCAGGCGGCATTCCCGCTGTTCAGGCAGAGCTGATCAAGAAAGGACTTCTTGACGCGGATGCACCTACTGTAAGCGGTAAGACGGTTGGCGAGAATGTAGCGGGCGCGTATATCAAAAACACAGCATCCATTCGTCCGATTGACGATCCTTACAGTTCTACGGGCGGAATTCAGATTTTGTGGGGGAATATCGCGCAAAAGGGCTGTGTAGTCAAGAGAAGCGCGGTTGCTCCCGAAATGCTTTGTCACAGCGGTCCTGCACGCGTCTTTAACTCCGAGGACGAAGCCATTTCTGCAATTTACGCAGGGAAGATCGTAGACGGAGATGTGGTGGTAATTCGTTACGAGGGACCCAAGGGAGGGCCCGGTATGAGAGAAATGCTCAATCCTACCAGCGCGTTGGCAGGTATGAAGCTGGACAAAACAGTTGCACTGATCACCGACGGTCGGTTTTCGGGTGCCAGCCGAGGAGCCTCCATCGGACACGTCAGTCCCGAAGCGGCTGACGGAGGTAATATTGCATTGATCGCGGAGGGGGATATTATTGAAATAAACATTCCCGAGGCGTCTATCAATGTCAAGGTCAGTGACGAGGTTCTCGCAGAGCGTCGTGCAAATTACGTTGCTCCCGAGCCCAACGTTAAATCGGGCTGGCTTGCTCGCTATGCACGCTTGGTCAGCGGATCCGATCAGGGCGCGGTCATGAAATAAAACAGAAAAGGAAATTTTTTCTCCATGATGAATGTAAATAAATATACAAGACAGTTCTTTCCCGCCCCCGCAACAGAGGGGAAGTGGGCTAAGAAAAATTATATTACCAAGCCTCCTGTATGGTGCTCGGTAGACCTGAGAGACGGAAATCAGGCGCTGATCATTCCCATGAGCCTGGAAGAAAAGCTTGATTTCTTTCAACTTCTCTGCCGAGTCGGTTTTAAAGAGATTGAAGTAGGATTTCCCGCGGCATCAGAGACCGAGTATCTGTTTCTCCGTACGCTGATCGAACAGAATCTGATTCCCGATGACGTTACCGTTCAGGTTTTGACGCAGTCAAGAGAGCACATCATTAAAAAGACCTTTGAGAGCTTGAAGGGTGTGAAAAATGCTATCGTTCATCTCTATAATTCCACTTCGGTGGCTCAGAGAGAGCAGGTGTTCAAGAAATCAAAGGAAGAGATCATTGATATTGCTGTAAAGGGAGCGGAGCTGTTTAATAAGTACAGTGAGGAAATGGGAGTAAACTATCGTTATGAGTATTCTCCCGAGTCCTTTACGGGAACCGAGCCCGAGTTTGCTCTGGAGATCTGCAATGCGGTGCTTGACGTATGGAAGCCCACCGCGGAGCGTCCCGTGATCATCAACCTTCCCGTTACTGTTCAGGTCTCTATGCCTCACGTATACGCAAATCAGGTTGAGTACATGAACGACAATCTGAAGTACCGTGAAAACGTGATCATCTCTCTCCATCCTCACAATGACCGCGGATGTGCGGTAGCCGATTCCGAAATGGGATTGCTGGCGGGCGGCGACCGAATTGAGGGCACACTTTTTGGAAACGGAGAGAGAACGGGTAATGCTGATATCGTTACCATCGCACTGAACATGTATTCTCAGGGTATTGATCCGGGGCTTGAGCTTTCGGATCTTCCCGCGCTGACCGAGTTATATGAGCGAGTGACCAGAATGCAGGTATATGACAGAACACCTTATGCCGGAAAACTGGTGTTTGCGGCATTCTCCGGTTCTCATCAGGACGCGATCGCCAAGGGAATGAAGTGGAGAGAGGATCATACCTGCCGTTACTGGACGGTGCCCTATCTGCCCATCGATCCTCAAGATGTGGGAAGGGAATACGAATCCGATGTGATCCGTATCAATTCGCAATCCGGAAAGGGCGGAATCGGATATCTGCTGGAGCACAACTTCGGCTATGTACTTCCCGCAAAAATGCGGGAAGAGGTGGGGTATATCGTCAAGAATGTATCCGATCACTCTCACAAGGAGCTTTCTCCCGCAGAGGTGCTTGAGATCTTCAAGAATGAGTATGCGAATATCAACGCGCCCCTTGAGCTTGAAGACTATCATTTTGTCAGAAAGCCCGACTCGATGAAGGCGATCGTAACCATTGTTCAAAACGGAGAATCGAGAGATATTTCTGCAGAAGGAAATGGACGTTTGGATGCTGTGAGCAACGCCATCAAGCAGCACCTTGGAATCGATTATTCCAACCTCACCTACGCGGAGCACGCGTTGACAATGGAGTCCACCTCACAGGCAATCACTTATGTGAGTATTACCTTTAAGGACGGTACGGTCAGCTGGGGCGTAGGTATTCACAACGATATTATTGCGGCATCTATTTGCGCGTTGATTTCTGCGATCAACCGCAAGCTGTCCGCTAACTGATGATAACTTCAACAACGAGGTGAAATGATATGGGAATGACAATGACCCAAAAGATTCTTGCGGCGCATGCCGGTTTGGAATCTGTAAAGGCGGGGCAGTTGATCATGGCAAAGCTGGACATGGTTTTGGGCAATGATATTACCTCTCCCGTGGCGATCAACGAATTTTACAAAAATGGCTTTAACAGCGTGTTCGACAAGAATAAGATCTCCTTGGTGATGGACCATTTTGCTCCCAACAAGGATATTAAAGCGGCGCAACAGTGTAAGCAGTGCAGAACCTTTGCCAAGTGCTTTTCCATTACCAACTACTATGATGTGGGAGAGATGGGGATCGAGCATGCTTTGCTTCCCGAAAAAGGCTTGGTAGGGCCGGGTGAATGCATCATTGGCGCGGACTCTCATACGTGTACCTATGGCGCACTTGGCGCATTTTCCACAGGCGTGGGTAGTACCGATATGGCGGCAGGTATGGCAACGGGACAGGCATGGTTCAAGGTTCCTTCTGCCATTCGATTCAAGC
>JAZNVA010000228.1:0-2416 GCA_045592565.1 Eubacteriales bacterium
ATCTTGCAATTCCAAAAAAATGTGGTATAATAAAATAAATAAAAGACGTAAAAAGAGAGGTGATTGCCTGTGGGGAAGAAAAAAGAACGGATCCGAGAGCTTCTTCACGATACGGAAATAGAAGACCGCGGTCACTATTCCAAAGGACGCGCTGCGGTGGTGATCTCGGTGATCTCCGTGATCATGGGAATCCTCACTGTTGCGATCTTTCTCTTTTTGAAACGGGAATTTCAGGAGACCAACGTTCTGCGGGATTGGGCAATGGAGCATCCGATCCTCGGCAGTATCGTGATGACCTTCCTGTGTGCTGTTCAGGTCGTGGTGGCACTGGTACCGGGAGAGCTGGTTGAGCTATCGGCGGGCTATGTGTTCGGAGCATTCTGGGGAACCCTGCTTTGCCTTGTGGGGATCACGCTTGGTAGCGTATGCGCCATTCTGTTGACCCGTCGGTTTGGCAGAAAGCTGGTGGAATCCTTTTATCCCAGAGAGAAGCTGGAGTCTCTCCCCGTTCTCAACGATCCTTCCCGTCGAAATGCCTTGACGGCGTTGCTTTTTTTGATTCCCGGAACACCCAAGGACCTTTTGACCTATGTGATCGGTCTGACTGATATGAGTATTTTCCGCTATATCCTACTGACCACTCTTTGTCGACTTCCCTCTGTTCTGACCTCTACTCTCAGCGGAGACGCGCTGGGAGATAACAAGCTTCTCAAGGGGGTCTGGTTTCTGATCGGCACGGGAATCGTCAGCGCGGCGGGATATTTCATTTATCAGACGATCCAAAGGCGATCCGAGAAGCGTCAAAAAAGAGAACCGAAGAAAAAATAAAGATAGATTATGAAACATGCACAAAAACAAATTTTGTGTTTTGTGCAGATTTACAATTAGTTTATTATTTGTTCATTTTTTATTCAACACTTTGTTGTAAGATAATACCAATCGGTAGAATCCGAAAGATAAGCCACTCCGATTTGCGGAGAAAGAAAGGATGGTAATAACAATGGGCGAAAACGTAAAAAAGTATGTATATCGGGTAGAGATCGACACGATGTCTGACGCCAAGGCATTGGTTGCCATCGCTACCAAGCTTCAAGGACAGATCACGCTGCAGAGCGGTAACAAATTTGCGGTGAACGCAAAGAGCCTGCTGGGAGTGATTCTTGCAAAGAAGCTGAACTGGGATGATCTGAGAATCGTAATGGACGAGGATCATTACCACGAGTTCGAGCGCTTTATCAAGGCGTAAGAGCTCCCGATGAAAGAAATGGACCGGATGCCGAAGGGCGTCCGGTTTTTTATGTTTTTGTGGCAGACAAAATGAAAAAATTATGATATAATAGACATAATACATGCAACATAATAAAAATTTTTCCAAAATCATGTCAGGTTTTTCGAGAAAATACGACTTGTTTAAATAGATGCTCAAATTATTACCTGACAGAAGGGAGAAATCAATGAATCAAGAAGAGCAAAAGGGCACGATCCTGCCCGATGAAGAAATTGTGGAGCTGTATTGGAATCGGGAGGAGCGAGCCATTGAGGTCACCGACAAAAAATACGGCAAATACGTGTATACCATCGCCTACAATATCGTGAAAAATTCTTTGGATTGCGAGGAGTGCGTCAACGATACCTATCTGGGGGTCTGGAATCGGATCCCACCCTCGAGACCAACACTGTTTCAGGTGTTTCTTGCCAAGATCGCTCGAAATATCGCCGTGGACAGATGGCGCAAAAATACCTCGGAAAAACGGATTTCCTCGGAGATGACCGTGTCCTTGGACGAGATTTCCCAGTGTATGTCTCAGGATCTGTCCATCGAGGAGCAGGTGATGATCTGTGAGATCACGAGAATTCTCAACGATTACTTAAAGAGCCTTGATGATCGGGATGCGTTTCTGTTTATCAGCCGCTATTACTATGCCGATTCCATCAAGCGGATTGCCGAGATGCTGAAATTGAGCGAGCGCACGGTTTACCGCGATCTGGAGCGGATCCGCGGGGAGCTTGCTTGCCGACTGGAGGAGGGAGGATACGGCCGTGGATAAAAATCAAAAGGATCAAAATAAAATTGCGCTGGACGTCCTTTCCGGTGTGGACGAGGAGGTTCTGGATAAGGCGACCACGCGGCGTTTTACTCTGTTGACTCAGCTTGCGCGTCGCCGTCGCAGAAAGAAAATCGTTTTTTCCTCCGCTTCGCTTGCGGCATGCCTCGCGATCATCTTTTGCGCGGTTTTTCTCATTCCCCTGTTTACCAAGCAGATCCCCGTCTATACGGGCATGACGGTGTCGAACACCGCGCCCGGGGTGCAGGGAAGCGCGGCGATTCCCGCGGCGGCAGAGGGTGAGTCAACCCTGCTTGCCCTGCCAAGCTACAATCCCTTTGATGCAAGTCATTCACTCAAGACCGATAATC
>JAZNVA010000229.1:0-5621 GCA_045592565.1 Eubacteriales bacterium
CGCCCACGCGGAAAAGACCTTTACTCCGCAATTGATAAAGGGACGAGCAAATTTCTGCACTGATCCCGCACCGTAAAACACGCACCTCAAGCGAGGCAGGCAGGCTTTGATCTCCTCCTCGGTCAACACCGACATTCCCCATGTGGAGAAGATCAGCTCCACGTCGGCAAAGCGTGCAGGCTCTGCCAAAAGGTCCTCTCTGGTATAAACTGTCTCCTCAAGACCCGTCAACTCACGCAGCCGCGTCACCACACTTTCCGCATAGACCTTACGGCAAAGGTATCCTTTTTCACACAAAAAGATGGCTTTCATACGTTCCCTCCTATGATTTCTCGCAATGCGTCCGCTTCGGCAGTCAGCTCATTTAAGCCGCCGTTCGGCATAAATTCAAGCAACAGTGCGCCGTGATCGGGTAGGCAGGCAAGATACCGCTGCCACTCCTCAATTCCCTCCCGAAGGGAGAATTTATCGTCTCTTTTCCATTGAAACACGTGAACGTGACGAACATAGGGCGCGATTGCTTTCGCGTACGTCTCGTTTTCCTCTGCTGTCCGCCATTGAAAGGGCTGCCAATACATACGAAAGCGCGGAGAACGGATCGACTGCATCAGCCATACCGCATCATCCGGATTCTCGGTAAAGGTGTTTTTGTGGCACTCCAAGCAAAACGTTACACCACTGTCTTCGGCAATTTTTGCAACCGTACGACAGAGCTCCAAGAGATCCTTTCTCTCTTCCTCGGTCATATCCTTTCCGCTTTTTCTTGTGCCCCAAAGACGCAAAATATCGGTTCCTAAAGCCTTTGCCGCCGCGATATAATCACTCAATTCCTCAATGGGCGTTTCTCCCAAGCGGAAATACGTACCGTACGATGAGCAAAAAATCCCATATTCTTTTTGCATTTCGGCAATTTTATGCAGTCGTTCAATATCATGGCAAGGTGCGTGTACATCGCTCCCCCACTCGATGCAAGAAAGCCCAGCCGCCTTTGTTACTTCAAGTATTTCTTTGGGAGAGTGCTGTCGGAAGGAGACCGACACCAAGCCCAGAGCATATTTATCTTTTTTCATCCTTCATCTCCTGTTTTTTCGTGCCAAAAGTGTTTCAAACCACAACTCGGGCTCGGGCATTTTGGATATCCCTTCGATATGGGACATTGCCCCTTTCGTGAGTGTGCGTGTCTCCCGCTTTGCGACACACCGGTCAGGCTTGCGGTCAATAAATGCTGAACCGTGAGTTCCGATATTTTCCGCCGAGCAAAGCATTGCCGACAGCGTGGAGCGTTGCGTCAATATCATATCATAGAGCTTGAATAGCTCTGCTGTTTGAGATATGCTATCAATCACGGCGATATCGAAAAATTCTTTGCACACTTCATTTACCCTGTCAAACAAAGCACTCATACCGTCCGTGCTCCTGTCAAAGTCAGCAACACGGCTCATCTCGGTCTGAAACTCGTGTCGTATGTTCTCTATATTTGATTTACCATATTGAATCGTAGGCAGGACGTAAGTGGGTATAGAACAAGCCCTGCTTTTCTTTTTCGCGATATGCTCGGCGGCGCGCAAGCCTCCCACCTGTGTTGAGTTCAGCCCACTGCCGCCCGGACGATATACACCAAACGTACCCGCTGCCTCCCCTGCAACGTACAGTCCGTTTACATCGCTTTGCCAATGCTCGTCCACCGCCACACCGCCGTTGCAATGCTGGGCACAGACGGCAATCTCCAAAAGCTCTGTACGGATATCGATGCCGTGATCGGCATATAGCTCGATCGCTCCGATATTCATTTTTTCAAGTCGCTCGATCGGTGTGCCGAAAAGAGCACCCGATCTCTCAAGATAAGTATACGATTCTTTTGGAAGAATGTCAAATCCCTTTTCGAGCCCCTTGGGATTTTTGGTGAAATCGAGGTATACTCTGTTGCCTTGCTTTATTTGTTCGGCAACGAGAATATCCACCCTCGAGGAGCCGTCCATCTTTCTTACATCAAAGGGCCATTGATAGCCCTTGAGAAAGATAAATCCAAGTGACTCGTCCCCCAATTTCTCATACAAAAATTCTTTTTCGTTTCCGTCCTTGTCAACAGAGATATATCTCGGCAATACCTGCTGATAGGTACCTGACAGATTCCAACGAAATTTTGTGCTTGCTATACCGTACTGCCATTCCTCCATGTTGGAAAGCGTTGCCCCCGCATCAATGGCAAGTCCCGTCGCACCGTGCTGACTTTCGGGATAGACGGTGTTTTTGTAGATGCACGCAGGACCGCCTGTGCAGAGTATTACGTTATGACAAGCGATGACAGAGATTTCTCCCGTTACCGTGTTTACACACGCTACACCCAAAACCTCATTCTGATCGGTTATGATCTTTATCACTCGTTGAAAATCTATGATTTCAATGCCCTTGGATATCACGGAACGTTCCAGAGCCTCTGTCATATATTTTGACGTGAGAGGGCCGCAGGAGGTAGCGCGTGTACGGGGATCGTGGTCGGTCTTATATCCCGCATATTCTCCGTACTCATTTGTCGGAAACGGAACTCCAAGCTCCACAAGGCGCATAAAGCAACGGGTGGAATATGCCGCCTCGCAAAGGGCGTGCTCGCCCATCACTCCGCCGCCCGAATAGAGCGTATCCGCCATCTCTCGCACGCTATCTCCATCAGAGCCGCAGAGGGAGAGCTTGTAGTAGGTCTGCTTGTCGCTTCCCGTGTTGCGGGAGGTTCCCATAAATCGCCCCTCGGTTACGATGGCAATATCCCGAACACCGAGGTCGTAGAGCTTGTCGGCAGCGTTGTATCCCGCACAGCCCGTACCGATGATGAGTGTATGATATCTGTTTCTCATAGCCTTCTGATGTGCATTCCTCCGTCAAGAATGAAGGACTGACCCGTGGTATAGCCAAACGTACCGTCGCAAAGAGCCACAACTGCTTTTGCGATGTCCTCGGGCTGCCCCCATCTGCCGAGAGGCACAAGTCCGCCCGCAATCAGTTTGTCATACTTTTCCTTGACAGTCGCGGTCATTTCCGTGGCGATGATACCGGGGCAGATCTCGTTGACCGTGATCCCCTCACCTGCCAGACGGTCGGCAAAGAGCTTGGTGATCATAGAAACTCCCGCCTTGGAGATGCAATATTCCCCACGGCTTGTGGAGCTGGTATATGCCGAGCAGGAGGAGATATTGACGATAGCCCCCCCTTTTCCTTGCGCGACCATCACGTTGGCGACCGCTTGGGTCAGGAACAGCGTTCCCTTGGTGTTGATGCCCATCACGAAATCATAGCTTTCCTCGGTCATCTCCAAAATGTCGCGGCGCACCTTGGGAGCCACTCCCGCCACGTTGACGAGGGCTCCGATTTCTCCGCAAGCTACCGCGGCAGCAAGGAGCTTTTCTCGGTCAGATGGTACCGATACGTCTCCCGATACGTAAGTCAGATCATATCCGTCAAAATCGGACAGATTCGGGTTGGTCGATCGCCCCATTCCCACAATCTTGTATCCATGCTTGGCAAGTGTGAGCGCGGATGCCTTTCCGATGCCACCGGCAACACCCGTAACGATTGCTACCTTCATATCTTTTCCACCTTCATCGTAATTTCCTTTGCTTCATCGCACTCAACAAAAATCCGCGTGACGTGGTCGGACCTCCAGTCTGCTGTCAGCCCCGCGTCCTCGAAGGGGATCGTCTCACAGCGGAGCGATCCCGTGCTTGCGGAGATGCGGTATCCTCCGCCTATGATCGCCACATTGTCGCACAGCTCTACGGGAAGCACGCACATCAGAACCTCATCGACCCTTCTCGCGCACCCATCCTTAAAATCAAAGGAATCCCGTACGAGCAGAGACGAGTCGCTAAGGGTCAGCTCGCGGACAAGGCCGGAAAGACAGGCATCATCGGAATACGCTCCCGGGAAGGAGATCGAGATCCCTTCCTCGGTTGCCTCAAAGCGGTCCGCCCGATGATCATCTCCGTGGGCTTGAGCCAAACCTCCTACAATGGGGAGGTTGTGATAGGTCGATTGCGTCCAGGGAATCATGGTATAGCGGGTCTCGCGCAGGAAGGTGAAGCGGGAATAGGCGTTGATCCCCACGTCCACAAGAATGGGGGTCGTTCCCTCGTAAAGCGCAAAGCTTCCCACGTCGTTGTGATTGTGAGATTCGTGATTGAAGCCACCCTTTGCCGATAGGATCATATCTCCCTTCCTCAAAACGGCAAGCTCTATGTCGGGCAAATATTCCAGCGTACCGTGGAGCGGATACGTTACCTTATAATTTTCTATTTCCCGCAACAACTCCGAATGGTAGATCAGACGGCGCAGAGTGCGGATCTTGTATTCCAGAGGATCCGGATTGCTCGTCCGATCCCGCCAGACTGCCGCGCTGAAATTCATCAGCTCTTCCTGCTTGGTTTCACGGGCAAATCCAAAGAGCAGGAGCATCGGCAGACTCTTTCCCCGAGCATGGGAGTCCGCTACGTTCACAAAGATATCGGCAACCATATGCGCCTTCTTTATGTAGGACGCGATTCTCCGAAGCTTTTCGTCGTCGAAAAGATCCAGCTGCCCGTCCGTTGCGCATTTCAGCTGATATAACAGCTCGAACAGGGAAGCACCCGCGCGGTCCCAATAGCCGCTTCCCTCGTCACACCCGCCATCACTCGGAATGCCGTTGTAGTAGTTCTGTGCGTTACCGAGAATTTTTGCGACCGCTCCTGACAGGCGCTCGCCCTCTCCCTCGGTCAGCAGGTATACGGTCAGTACGTTGGAGAGGATCCAGGGGGTCCAGTTATTGAGCTTTTTATCGCCGTTGCCCATCCACCAGTAGTCGTCGTGCGTCTCATAGGGAAGCTTGATCCGTCTGTTCAGCTCATGCTCGATCCGCTCCACGATCTCGGGGCAGAATGCAAGCAGGGGCTCCCGCAGGACCGTGACGATCACCGCCAGATGCTCACCCGTCTCCGCCGCGTAAAGATCGATATAAGGGTCGGTTGCCGAGGGAATGTTTCCAACCTCGCCGTGCCAATGGGCGGAAAGTCCCCAATAGGTCTCCTCGCAAACCGCAAAAAGTCCGTTGACGAGCTGGGGCAGAAATCTGCCCCGGTTTTCCTTCAGCTCGGCAAGGGCGAATAAAATCAGGTGATCCCGACGTTCAAAGTGGATCGTTTCCATAATTTGGCGATTTCCGCTTTTTTTAAACTCCATAAAATCGGTTGCCTTGACGGGGCGCCATTCGTAGTCCAACGCCGTCTCGGCTTCTTCTACGCAGGTCTCATTTTGAAATGAATCCCAGAACGCGCGGTCCTCTACCGAGGGAAAAAAATCGGAACGGAAAGAATAATTCGAGAGCAAATGTGTTGCCAAAAATCTGCGAAACATCAAAATATCCTCCTTCAATTTGATTGGATCGATTGGTATAATTTTCGGTAATACTCATGAAATACGGCGCACCCCGAAACCTGCTTTGCTCGCATCAGCTCGGTGCATTTTGAGCAGGCAAGACAGCATTTTTTCGGATCAAACACTCCGTTCAGATGATCTTTGTAAAATTCGGGATATGCGAGCCACATTCTGCCGTATCCTACAAGATCACACACACCCTCCGAGAGTTGCCGCTC
>JAZNVA010000230.1:0-2197 GCA_045592565.1 Eubacteriales bacterium
TTGGTAGCGCCCTCGCCGTCTGCCGCGATCATTCGGCAAAGATATGCCGTTACCGCGTGTAATGCATCACAGAAAGCCTTATAGTCGTCATTTTCCTTGGTGATCACAGCATTTCCCGCCATACCGTTCGCCATAATGGATACCATATCATTGGTGGAGGTATCACCGTCAACGCTTACCATATTAAAAGATGTTTTTACATCTTCCTTAAGCGCCTTAGAAAGCATCTCGGACGAGATCGCGCAGTCTGTGGTAACGAATACAAGCATCGTCGCCATATTGGGGTGGATCATGCCGCTTCCCTTTCCAATTCCACCAATATGACAGGTCACACCGCCAATCTCAAACGCAAAGGAAATTTCCTTTGGCTTGGTGTCGGTGGTCATGATACCCTCACAGGCAAGATTGCTGTTCTTGCCAAGTCCCGCTACCAAGGAAGGAATACCATTTGCGATCGGCTCAATATTCAAGGGCTGACCGATCACTCCCGTAGAAGCAACAATGACGTCGTTTGCGGATATCTTCAGCTCCTTTGCCAACAGATCGCTCATCTGCTCAGCAATTTCAATTCCGTTTGCATTACAGGTATTTGCATTTCCGCTGTTGCAGATCATTGCTTGCGCAACACCGTCTGAAATATGATTTTTCGTAACGGTCAGCGGCGCGCCCTTCACAAGATTCTGCGTATAAACTGCAGCGGCGGTTGCAGGGATCTCGCTGTAAATCAAAACAAGATCTCGCTTGGTTTTATTTTTGCGGATACCGCAATGAATGCCGTTTGCAAAAAAGCCTTTCGCTGCGCAAACACCACCTGTTATCTGTTTCATTTTTTCGTCCTTTCCGAATTACAATTCAAGCCCTGTCTCGGGGGAAACCCCAAGTACCAGATTCATACACTCCACAGCCGCGCCCGATGCGCCTTTTCCGAGATTATCATACATCGCGATCAACAAAATTCGATCCTCATTTCCGGCGACGGTGATACGCATACTGTCTTTTCCCGCAAGAGCATGCGCGGAGATAAATCCCGCTTCATCACCACTCTCTACGAAAGATACAATGGTTGAGTGATATTTTTTTCTGTAAATTTCACGTACTGTCTCAATGGTTGCCCCCTTCAGATCAGAGGCAAAGAGCGGCACCGTTACCGTCATTCCGCTGTAAAAATTCGAAACGATGGGACAGAAAATCGGTTCACGGGAAAGCCCCGTGATCGCCTTCATTTCCTTCAAGTGCTTATGCTGTTGTGTCAAGCCATACTGTCTGGGCGCCCCCAAAAGGAAGTCGCGGCTTTCCCCTTCGTAATCGGCAATCATCTTCTTACCGCCACCGCTATATCCTGTAATAGAATGGCAGGTCAGAGGCTGATCGGGAGAAAGAACGCCCGCCTCGATCAAAGGATACACCAAGGAAATAAATCCGCTGGCATGACAGCCCGGAACTGCAATTCGCTTTGCAGAGGGCAGTTTTTTCGCAATCGCCTCGGATAATTCAGGAAAACCGTAACACCATCCCTCGTTTGTTCGATGCGCGGTGGATGCGTCAATTACAGTGACATCCGGATTATCTATCATTTCAACCGCCTCCACAGCAGCCGCATCAGGTAAACACAAAAATGCAATATCGCAAGAATTCAACGCCTGCTTTCTTGTCTCGGGATCCTTCCGTTTTTCCTCGGAAAGTGTCATCAGAGATACATCCGTTCTGTTGCTCAAGCGTTCAAAAATGCGGAGTCCCGTTGTACCAACGCTTCCGTCAATGAATATTTTTTTCACGCTTCCAGCTCCTTTCTTGCATAGGCGATCTGTGTTTCCACAGAAGACACCGAGGTTCCTCCCTCGGAAATACGTTTGCTCACACAGGTTTCCAAAGAAATCTCAGCATAAAGGTCATCCTCAAAGAGCTCGCTGTGTGCATGGTACGAATCTATGGGAAGATTATCCAGAACACACCCCTTGGAAATACATTCCGCCACGATCTGTCCTACGATCTTATACGCGCTGCGGAAAGGCATCCCCTTCTTCGTCAGGTAATCCGCAAGATCCGTAGCGTTGATAAAGCCCTCTTGCGCCGCCCGATACATATTCGCCGCCTTGACCTTCATGGTTCGGATCATGGGCGCGAAAATATCCAGACACATTTTCACCGTTTCAATTGAATCAAAGAGCGCTTCTTTATCCTCCTGCATATCCTTGTT
>JAZNVA010000231.1:0-5413 GCA_045592565.1 Eubacteriales bacterium
CTCGTCCTCGGCGCGGACAAGAATATACCGAACGCCGTCAATGATACGCGTTTCCAGCAGATCGGCGCGCTCGGCGTTGACCTTGATCACCACATCCGCCGTCTTGACCTCCATTTTATTTCCCGCCAGCACGTTTTTGGGATGGATCTCGGCATCTTTACCAAACTCCTCCTCATACCTTGTCTCAAAGGCGGTCACCCGCTCCTCGGGTACGCCGCAATAGCGAAGCATATCTCCCGCGATATCCTTGGTCAGCGCCAAGGGCTCCTCGCTCTTTTCTTCCTTGTGCGCTTCGATCATCTGTCGCACCTGCGTATGTACGGCGCGCACCACACGCAAGCTGCAATCCTCCTCCATCGCTCCCTCCAGTATCCCGTCAAAGGCGGATTTCTGCGCGGCGGCTGGCATGGGGATGGGAGAACGGAACAGACGGTCGGCAAGCTCGTCGTGACTGTCTGTCAGATCCTTGGTATAATACAGTGCCTTATAAATGTTGGCTGAGCGGTCGTCAAAGGCGGGGAAAACGAATCCCAGGGCGGGCGCGCTGAGCATGGTGTCCGCGCCCACCGAGCGGAAGCAATTCCCGGGAACGTAATAACTCAGCACCGGGCGGGCAGATTTCACGGGACAGACACAGCACACGATATAGGAGAAGGATTCTCCCGCTGTCTCGTTCCGCTCTCCGTCCGCGCCGTAGGTGGGTACATCATAGGTATCCTGCGCCAGAAGGATCACGTAGTTCCCTTCCAGATCCAAGGATTCGATTACCGTTGAGTACATTTTTTTGATGAGATCAGGGTTCTTCAGCTTAGTGGCTCTCAGCTCCGCCAGAAGCAGGTATTCCTCACTCTCCATCACCTGCTGTGTGCTGAAATCGATCTCCAGCACGTTTCTGCCCACAGTACCCGACAGCACCTTTTTGAGGGTGCCCAGCATCTGCTCCGCTTCTTCTTCGGGCATCAAACCAAGGCTTTGATCGAATTCGGAAATGATCTCCTTCTGTTCATTGACAAAGCAACCGCACACGCGGGTAATATTGCTCTTATCGGGGCGGTAGCGTCTCCGCAGCTCCGCCAGATCTTTTTCATTCATTGAGTTTCTCCTTTTCGAGGGTTCTTTCCTTTATTTTATCATAAAAATCCCGTCTTTGCAAGTATAAATCCCCCGCTGATGGAAAAAATACCGATAGAGCCTATCAAAAAAGGAGAGAAAACATGAACAACACACAAGAAAAAAGTCACACCAAACCCTTTCTGGGTGAGCTGTATAAAAATATCAAGATGGGTGCCGATTCCATCATCAACATTATGGACAAGGTGGAGAACGGTGAGCTTCGTCAGGAGCTGACCTCGCAGCTGAACCGATACGAGGAATTTGCCAAGGAGATCGGCAGCATGATCCGCGACGAGGGCGGTACTCCCGAGGAGGAAGGAATGCTTGCCAAGATGGGAGCGAAGATCGGCATGGCAATGAATACCATGATGGATTCCACCTCCTCTCACATTGCCCAGATGATGATTGAGGGCGCTACCATGGGCATCACCGAAAACACCAAGCTAATTCGGCAGTATGAAAACAAGAACTGCTCCGAAAAATCCCTCTCTCTTGCCCGTCAGACCGTGAAATTCATGGAAGACAGCGTAGAGAGAATGAAGAATTATCTGTAAAAAATGCCGCGGCAAGGGACTGTACTCTTAAGGACAGTTTTGCGAGTACATTACCTACCGTCACAAAAAAACAGAAGGGGCTGAGCCATTCACTTCATTATAAGTTTTTGACTTAGCCTCTTTTTCTGCTTTATGGTTGATACCCCAATGCAATCCTTTTGGTTTTTACATAATGTAATGATTTTCTATAATAAATTTCGTTTCCGTAATGATTATTTTCGTTATGGGTTCCACCGTTTTGTTTGCTGTTATTCCATTTTGTAATCGGGTATAACGATGCTTCCCTTGCCTTTAGGCCCGTTTGCATGTATCTCTCGCCACTTATCCTCAAAGACAAGCATTTCAGCATTCGGAAGCTTCGGCTTTTTTCTGCCGAAGAAGCGGAGCGTGTAGTCCTCAGAAAGCTTTGCCTCGTGCTCGATAAGTTCGCGTGGCGCTTCGCCCATAGAGTACGCTCTCATGGATACGCCCTCGCCTTGACAAATGCGCTGACGTTTCGCAAAATAATACTTGAGCAAGAATTGCGCGTATGTGACAAGGCGCAACGAGCCGTAAGCTCTGTACTCACGAGCACGATCCTCGCCCGTTGCTTCAACGGCAACGGTATTTCCTGCCAATATAGCCTCTTTGATATCCTCTCTGCTATTCGACTTTGCGAAGCAGACGGTAAAGCAATTATTAAAGGTGCTTTCGTAGACCTCGTGCACGTCGCTCGAACCGACTACGCCTATCTTCAAGCCCTCGGCTCTCAAATCAGCCCAAAGAGCTATCGCGCGGTTTATAGCGTCCTGCCCCATAGCGCCGACAAGCTCAAACGCATCGAACATTCCGCTCTTCAACATCATTATAGCAAACTCATCACAAGCGTGATAAATGCGCGATCTTTCCGGTCTCCAATACGGGTGAGGGTATATCGCAAGACCGCCCGCCTTATGTATGTTGTCTACCGTCCACATTACCTTGGCATAACGGCTCTTATATCTTTCGGGAACGTTTGAAGGCACTTTCTCCTTATATTCCTCGATTGCCTTCTCAAAGCCTTCAACGTCGTGTATATAAAGGTCGGAAACACAACTGCTGCCGCAAACGTGAACGATATGCAGAACGCTTCCGAGAGGGTGAACCTCCTCGCCGAAAACGCGAGTAAGTCCCGTGTTTACGCCGTCAAAGACCTCGTCTATCTCACCGCCGTGATGGTATCTGTTGTGGTCGGTCAGCGCAAAGAAATCATATCCTTGCTCACGGTAATATCCCGCAAGAGCCGCAGGATCGCGCTTGCCGTCCGAGCGGCAGCTATGACCGTGAAGGTCACCCTTGAGCGCGGTCGATCCATAAAGGTCTTCATAAAGAGAGAAAACATGGAACTCCTGAATAAATTTCTCATCTTTGTTAAGTATTATTATATGCTCCTGCTCGCCCTCAAAGATGTATGCAAAGCGGAGCACACCGTCTTTCGCTTCAACAGAAAATTGCTTGTGCGCGGTTGCTTTATGATAATTCACCTCATCCGTGTTTACCGAAATAACGATAGCGTCGTATTTTGCGCCGTTCTCGAAAACAAACGCTCTCTCGTTCGGAGCAACGATCATTTCGGTCTGCTTGTTTGCAGGCACAACCGACGGATAAATTGAATAATTCAGCGGAGTGGAAAGCATTTTTTAATCCTCTTTTCTATTTCATTATTTTCATATGCTTTATTATTATACAACAAATTCTATCTCTTTTCAAGTACTTTTCAAGTAAATATAAGATTTTTACATTTAATCTTTGTTCCGTCGGGCAGTTTGATTTGATGAAATAGGTATTCTATAACCGTTTTGAAAATTCAATAGAATATATTACCTACCGACAGAAAAATGACGAAGGATCGTTAAGATTCCTCGTCATTTTTTCTTGACAACTACTGACTGAATTAAAGACAACAAGATTTTTGCCAAAAGCAACGCAAAGGCACTTTTGACATTGGCATATCAAAACCACCCTTGCTTACCTTCCGGGAGGTCAAAAAAGCCCCCCCTGTGTAAGGGGAGTTGGCTCGCGCAGCGAGACGGAGGGATTGTAAAAGGTTAGATTATCGCTCAAAACAATCCCTCAGCCGCCTTCGGCGTCAGCTCCCTTTACACAAGGGAGCCTTTGGTTTGTGCAAGCCGTTTATTTGCAAATAGACGGAAATTGGGTTGTAGTCTTTAATTAAGGCATACGAAGCACTGCATTTGTGGACACAAGTGCAAAATACGGCATACCTCTTTCGAGATATACCGTATTCGTGCAAAACCGTCCTTTAGAGTGACGTTCTAAGCCACGGCATTTTTCTTTTTCATTAACCAAGCAGAGTGATGGGAATATACATGGGGGTGATCCGTCCCTCGCCTACGATCTCCAGTACACAACGGTTCAGGGGAGCAACCCTGTCGCCCGCGCGAATGGTAAATTCGGTAGTACATGCCGCGGGCTCACCGCGGGTTCTGCTATAACGGGGCTGATATAGCGTTTGTCTTCCCCCCTCCGTGGTAAAGCCCTCGGGCAACCACCACCGCAAAGTCAGGTTGTACTGTCCGTTATCGTATACATTCCAGTTGTTGGTGCAGGTCAAGGACACCTTGATCTCGGAATTGGGAGCCACGTCGGGAGCGCGATCCAGAACCACGTCAGCGCTGACAAAGGTAAAATCAAAATGCATGGAATAGGGCTTGATCCCACTCATATTTCCGTCTTTGGCGCATTCCTCAAGGAACCGTTCCGCGAGATCGGCGGGAATTTCATCCTCTCCTTCGGTCAGAGCGACCTTTGCCTTGTTGACAAAGAGCATATGGGGCGTCTGCTTCACTACCCGATCGGTCAGCTTGGTGCAGGTATCGGGCAAGTCGCGGCACACACCGCCTCGGTCGATGGAGATGGTGACGATATCGTCGCCGATGTGCGCTTTCCAATCCTCGGGAATGATAGCGGTTCCGCCCAGAATTCCCATGGTAGCGCCTACGGTCGCGGCGGTGCAGTCGGTATCGTCTCCGCAATTGGTGGCGGTGATCATGCTCTTCTTGAAATCACCCTCGCCGTAAAGAAGTCCGATGACGGCGTATGCCACGTTGGAAGGAGCCTCAAACCAGCCGTTTCCGATATCGGCGTATCTCTGCTGAACGAGATTTCTCACCTCCATGGGAGGAACGCCCTTATCGTAGCAATCCATCACAAAGCGAACACTGTCCGCCATACGGCAATCAGCGGGGATCTCCGCAAGACCGATGTCGATGCACTTCCGCAGATCCTTCACCGCAAAGGCTGCGGACTGCATGGCGGCAACGAAAGCCGCCGCGTATGTTCCCTCTCCCGCGCCGTGGTCGACCTTTGCGTCCTCGATGGCGTATCTTGCCGCCACGGAGGGACAGGCGGGCGCAAGGCTCGCCCAGATCTCAGTGCGGATCCACGCGCCGTTGGAGTGCTGCCAATCGTTCTGATAGTCGCCCGACAAAGGCGGGATCAGACCGCGCTTCATGTTCACCTTTCCGATGCCGTACTCATTCCAATGAGGGGGAATGAAGCTCAGCCAGAACTCGCCGAGAGTTGCGGCGTGGATGGCGCGGGGACCGATGGTCTCTACGGCGTGAAGCCAGACCAGCTGCAGATCCAGATCATCGTTGGGCAGAGGTACGCCCGCCTCGGTGGAAAATCCCCGAATATCCAAAATATCGCGAACGTGCTCGTAGGGACCGCCCAAGGTGCCTCCGATATTCTTGCCGATCCAGCAA
>JAZNVA010000232.1:0-11873 GCA_045592565.1 Eubacteriales bacterium
GCTTTTACGCACCTTGCAAAGAGAGCTTAACCGTGCCTTCACCCACCCCGGAAGATCGGGCGGCGTCACGGGCTACGAGGCACTTGATAAGGTCATCGCCATCGACCAATCCCCTATCGGCAGAACGCCGCGCTCCAATCCCGCAACCTATACGGGTTTATTTACTGATATCCGGGATTTATTTGCTCAAACGACAGAGGCAAAGGCAAGGGGATATAAATCGGGACGCTTTTCCTTCAATGTTCGCGGCGGACGCTGCGAGGCGTGTGAGGGAGATGGCTTGAAGAAGATCGAAATGCATTTTCTCCCCGACGTTTACGTCACCTGCGATGTATGTCGCGGAAAGCGTTACAATCGTGATACGTTGGAGGTTAAGTACAAAGGGAAGAGCATTGCCGACGTTCTGGAGATGACGGTAGAGGAGGCGCTCGGGTTCTTTGACGGAATCCCGAAAATCAAAAACAAGCTGCAAACGCTTTACGATGTCGGTCTCAGCTATGTGAAGCTGGGACAATCCTCAACTACCATCTCGGGTGGAGAAGCACAGCGCGTTAAGCTCGCTACGGAGCTGTCCAGACGAGGAACCGGAAAAACCCTGTATATTCTGGATGAGCCTACCACAGGCTTGCACAGCGAGGACGTTGCCAAGCTGATTTTGGTACTCCAAAGGCTGTGCGACGCAGGGAACTCCTTGCTTGTAATCGAGCATAATTTGGATGTCATCAAAACAGCGGATTATATCATCGATCTCGGTCCCGAGGGCGGAGATATGGGCGGTACAGTAGTGGCTACGGGTACTCCTGAAGATGTCTCGATGCATAAAAAATCGTATACTGGTGAATATTTGCATAAAATTCTGAATAAAAATCGATAAAAAATCAAAAAATAATGAATATTTTTTCAAATAGGTATTGACAAGCCGAATTTTATGCGCTATAATGTGTGCATACACCTAAAATTTATTTTCTGGAGGAAAATATCATGAAAAAAATTATTAGCATTGCACTTGTAGTGGTTATGCTTCTGACCGCTGTTGTTGCTCTTTCCGCTTGTAGCAAGGACAATGACGTTCTGGTTATGGCTACCAATGCCGCATTCCCCCCCTACGAGTACATCGAGGGTGGCGAGTTTGTAGGTATCGACGTTGAGATTGCTCAGGCAATCGCAGAAAAGCTCGGCATGGAGCTGAAGATCGAGGACGTTGAGTTTGGTTCGATTATCGGCGGTGTTGTTGAGAACAAGTACGATATGGGTATGGCAGGTATGACTGTAACCGACGAGAGAAAGCAGAGCGTAAATTTCTCTGAAACCTATGCAACCGGTATTCAGGTTATCATCGTAAAGAAGGGCTCCGCTATCACCTCTCTTGACGATATTTTCGTGTTTGACGATGAGGGCAATCCTACCGCGCTGAAGAATACCGACATCAAGGTTGGTGTTCAGCAGGATACGACCGGTGACATCTACTCCTCCTCTGCGATCGCAGGTTGGGGCTTCAACGATGTGGAAGAGGATGGTACCGTTACCACCGACCGCGTTGTTCGTTACAAGACCGGTGCTGAGGCTGTTGAAGCGCTCAAGACCGACAAGGTTGATATGGTTATCATCGATAACGAGCCCGCAAAATCCTTCGTTGCTGCCAATGAGGGCAAGATCAACATTCTTGAGGGTGACAATGAGTACGCGATCGAGGATTACGCAATCTGTGTAAACAAGGAGAACACCGAACTGCTTGATAAGATCAATGCAGCACTCAAGGAGCTCAAGGAAGACGGCACAATTGATAAGATCGTTGCAAAATATATTAACGCAGGATCTTCCAACTAAGGAAAAGATTTTGGGTTACCGTGTCTGGCACACGGTAACCCATCTTGCTGTATTATAAAATCAAAAAGGAAACTGTGTTATGGATTTTTTGAACAATTTAAAGGATGATTTCGTTCGTAATTTCATCACCGATAACCGTTGGAAATGGTTACTGGACGGTTTAGGAAATACGATGATCATCACGTTATTCTCTCTGTTATTGGGCTTGGTGATCGGCATTGTCATTGCGATCGTCCGCTCAACCTTTGATAAAAACAGGGAAGAATATAAAAAGAAGGGCGGCATATTTTACGCCTTTTGGTGGCTGATCAATGCCATCTCCAATCTCTATCTGACCATTATTCGCGGAACCCCCGTAGTCGTTCAGTTGTTGATCTCTTACTTTATTATTTTCGCGTCATCCCGCAATGGTATTGCTGTTGCGATCTTTGCATTTGGATTGAATTCCGGCGCATACGTTGCCGAGATCATCCGAGGCGGAATTATGTCCATTGATAACGGTCAGTTTGAGGCAGGACGCTCGCTGGGCTTTAACTACGTACAAACGATGATTTATATTGTGATCCCTCAGGTATTCAAAGCGGTGCTTCCGACTCTCTGTAACGAATTTATCGTTCTGATCAAGGAGACGTCGGTTGCGGGTTACGTTGGTATTGTAGACCTGACCAAGGCAGGAGAGCGTATTCGCGGCGTAACATTCTCCGCGTTTATGCCGTTGATCGCCGTTGCGCTGATCTACCTGACCGTGGTTTTGATTCTGACACAGCTTGTAAAAATCTTGGAGAGGAATTTGAGAAAAAATGAAAGATAATCAAAATATCATCATAGAAACCAAAGCCCTCAAAAAGCATTACAAGGGAGACAAGATCAAGGCGTTGGACGGAGTAGATCTGAGCGTATCCAAGGGAGAAGTAGTCGTCATTATCGGTCCTTCTGGAAGCGGTAAATCCACATATCTGCGTTCGCTCAATCTTTTGGAAATGCCTACCGACGGATCGATCATTTTCAACGGTGTCAATATAACGGATAAGCACGTAAATATCAACCATCACAGACAAAAGATGGGTATGGTATTCCAGCATTTTAATCTGTTTCCGCACATGACCGTCTTGAAGAATCTGACGGTCGCTCCCATGAAGCTTTTGAAGATGTCCAAGGAAGAAGCCGAAGCACAGGCAATGAATCTGCTTACCAGAGTAGGATTACAGGATCGTGCCGATGCATATCCCGCGATGCTCTCCGGCGGTCAAAAGCAGCGAATTGCGATTATTCGTGCTCTGGCTATGCAACCCGACGTGATGCTGTTCGACGAACCCACATCTGCGCTTGATCCCGAGATGGTGGGTGAGGTTTTGGATCTGATGAAGGAATTGGCGCACGCGGGAATGACCATGGTCGTTGTAACACACGAGATGGGATTTGCCCGTGAGGTAGCCGACCGAGTGATCTTTATGGCAGACGGCGTGATCGTAGAGGAAGGAAAGCCTGAAGAATTCTTCACCAATCCCAAGAGCCCTCGTCTTCAACAGTTTTTGCAAAAGGTTCTTTAACAATCATAAAAGGCTCTGCCACATGGCAGAGCCTTTTATTTTTGGATCAGTCCTGAGCGTCCTCCGCCTTTACGTCAACCTGACGAACGGCGGTCTTCAGAATTCTGATCTTCGTACGGTCATGTCCGGTCTCGATCATCAACGTTTCTTCTTTGATGCTGACGATCTTACCAATGATGCCTCCGATGGTGGTGATTTCGTCACCGACCTGAAGATTATTTCTCATGTCATTGATCTGCTTTTCCTGCTTCTTCTGAGGTCTGATCATGAAGAAGTAGAGCGCTACAAACATAACGACGATCAAAATGATCGATCCAATGCTTCCACCCATAATTATTTTTCCTCCAAAATTGAAATTTACATTATCATACCATATTTTTTCAAAAAAAGCAATAGCCGATTTGTAAATTCTTTGTTTATAATTCGATTTTTAAAATATATTTGCAAAACAGTTGAAATATATGGGAAAATGTGCTATAATAATATAATGTATACATGTATCAAAAAACAACGAGGTGAGGATCATGGCTGTAAGCTCTTATATTGAATGTGGAAAAGTTGTGAATACACATGGATGTCACGGCGGCTTGAAGCTGGAGTCCTGGTGTAACGATCCTGAGGATCTTGCCGCGTTGCCGAATTTATATTTTCGATCGGGAAGTGAATATCGCTCCTATCGTGTTCTCAAGGCATCGATTTTTAAACAGTTCGTTATCATTACGTTGGATTCTGTAAATACCATGGATCTTGCTCTTGCCATGAAGGGACAGACCGTATACGCGAACAGAGATGATTTTGATCTGGAAGATGGGGAGTATTTTCTTGTAGATCTGATCGGACTGAACGTGATCGACGCGGATAACGGCAAGATCTACGGGCAGCTCTCGGAAATGATCAATCGAGGAGCGTCGGATATTTACGTGGTCAAAACCCCTGACGGAGAGCGAATGATGCCCGTGGTTGATGAGTTTGTTGATCACGTAGACGTCAATCGTGGCATTTTTGTTCGTCCGATCGAGGGAATGCTTGACTGATTTCCGGAGGATGTGATGAAGTTTGACATTATGACGCTGTTTCCCGATCTGGTAGATACTGTTTTGGGAGAAAGTATCATTGGCAGGGCGCAAAAAAGCGGCGCTATTGAAATAAAAACCTATAATATCCGTGACTACTCGGAAAACAAACACAGACGAGTCGATGATACTCCTTATGGAGGCGGAAAAGGAATGCTGATGATGGCTCCACCAATTTACCGCTGCTATGAGGCGATCTGCGATGCCCGTCCCGAGCACAAAGAAAACCGACGTGTGGTGTTTATGTCCCCATCCGGACAGCTCTTCAACCAAAAAAAAGCCGAGGAGCTTTCCAAATACGACCAGCTGATCATTCTCTGCGGTCACTACGAAGGCGTTGATCGGCGTATCATTGATGAGATCGTTGACGAAGAGATCTCTATCGGGGATTACGTATTGACAGGCGGTGAAATTCCTGCATGTATTCTTGTGGACTGTGTTGCCCGATTGGTAGACGGGGTACTGGCTGACCCCGAATGCTACGAGAAAGAAAGTATTTCCAGCGGATATCTGGAATATCCGCAATATACAAGGCCGTATGAATTTCACGGCGTAAAGGTGCCGGACGTATTGATTTCCGGTCATCATGAAAACATTGATATCTGGAGAAGGGAGCAGGCATTGGCGCAGACCGTGCGGAACCGTCCGGATATACTTGAAAAATTTGGAAGGAGGGACGACTTTGAAGCAAAGTAAAAACGAGCTGGGAAAACCACAATTTTCTACCGTCAGCTTGATCATCTTCTGGTTGGACAAGCTATCATCTGCCATCTATGATGCTCTTTGCAACGGAATCTTTGGAAAATTTTTCACCTCCTATTCCAGACAGCAAAACGATTTTGAGCATGGTTTTTTAAAAAATCATTTTCAAAGCGGAACCAAACTGAAATTTTATTTTCGAAAAATCAAAGAATATCTTTCCAAGTCCTTTGAGGAAAGCCGATTGATTTATCATCTTGGAACAAAATCCCGCAGCTTACTTTCTTTGCCCTTAAAATCCTGCGGTAGTTTCCTGTTTTCCTTTGGTGTATATACCATTTTGGTTTATTTGCTAAAATGGTTTGTTCCCGATTTAATGGCGGCGGACATTCAATTCGCGATGATCGGTATTCTTTGTTGTATTTTCTCTATTCCCTTGATGCTGTCCCATGATAATATCGCGGCTTCTATTGTAAAAGGAAGAATTACACGTTCGATTTTTATCGACGGCTTGGGATTCCGAGAGGAGACCTTCCGCATCTCAACGGAAAAGGGCAAAGCAAAGGTAAATATCATGATGCTGCTGGGGATGATATCCGGAATAATAACACTCTTTCTCAATCCGATTTATATTCTGGTTTCTATTCTGATCGTCATTGGCATCGCTCTCGTTCTTTCTACCCCTGAGATCGGTGTTATGTTTGCATTGTTTTTTGCTCCGTTCTTTTCAATTTTCTCATCCCCCGCAATTATTCTCGGTATGCTGATTCTGCTTACAAGTATCAGCTATGCCATTAAATTGATTCGGGGAAAGCGGATCTTGAAAATTGAACTTTTTGATTTTACCGTTCTTTTATTCCTTCTTGTCCTTTATTTTTCCGGCGCAATTACCGCGGGCGGTCGACAAGGCTATCATGAAGCATTGCTTTCCTGTGTTCTCATGTTTGGTTATTTCCTTGTGGTTAACCTGATGAGGACCGAGCATTGGCTTCGCAGATGTATTCTGGCTTTAGTCAGCTCAGGAACCGTTGTCGCCATCATTGGTATCTTGCAATACGTATTGGGACTTATGACAGCAGGCGCGTGGCTGGATCTGAATTATTTTTCCAACATTAAGGGGCGTGTTGTTTCCGTATTTGAAAATCCCAACGTTTTAGCGTCTTATTTGTTACTGATCTTATCGTTTTCGCTTTTCTTGCTCATGCAAGCGCAATGCAGAAAAACAAAATTTATCTGCTTCTTCAGCACAATATCCATTCTCCTGTGCATCATTCTCACATGGTCCAGAGGCGCTTGGCTTGCCGCCCTTGCATGCTTGGTGCTGTTTGCCTTGATCTACAGTCGCAAGACGCTTAGAAATTTGTTTTTGTTGGGATTTTCTGTTCCGTTCCTCCCATTCCTTTTGCCAAAATCCGTCACGGGACGATTTTTGAGCATTGGTAATCTGGCGGATTCTTCCATTTCTTATCGTGTCTATACATGGAAGGGAAGCCTGCGAGCCATCGGAGATTATTTTTGGAGTGGAATCGGGTACGGCACGTCCGCTTATCAAGAAATCTATCCGCAATACGCGTATGCGGGAATCGAAGCAGCTCAACATTCTCATAGCCTTTATTTGCAGATTTTGCTTGGCTTGGGCTTCGGGGGCTTGTTGATCTTTTTGATGGTAGTTTTCCTCTTTATGCAAATGAGCTTTGAGTATATCAAAAACGCCAAGGACACCTCCTCGCAATTGATCACCGTTTCTGTGATCTGCTCCGTAGTTGCCACCCTCGTAATGGGGATCTTTGATTTTGTTTGGTATAATTACAGAGTATTCTTCTTATTCTGGATCGTTTTGGCACTCGGATGCGCGTGCATACGGATCGGGCTTGATAAACAACGCCGCCATGCATGGAACAGCGAATCAGAATCGGATCATGCATCTCTTGATCTTACTTTATAAAAACGTAGCATTTGTTCCAAGATTTGTTCCAAGAAAGGAAAATAAGCATGAATTATTATAAACAAGAAAATAACTCCGCTATATCAAAAAAGAAGCGCTCCGGCCGTTTTAATTTGATCGATTTTATCATTGTCGTGATTATTCTTTTGGTTATCGCTACGGTTATTTATGTCTTTGCGCCGTTTCAGTGGATTCAGAAAATGGTCAAGAGCGAAACCCAGACGATCCAATACACGGTGGAGATCACAGGAGTGGACGAAGCCTTCATTGATAAAATAAATGAAAACGATCTTGTGGTTGACGCGGTTTCTAAAAACAGCTTAGGAACGGTATCACAAGATGTAGACTATCACACGAAATATTCCGAACTAAGTTACAAAATCGAAAAGGATGAGACAACGGGCGCAGATCTGGCTACCGGCGTTTTGGTAGAATATCCCGACCGATATAACCTGATCGTCACCATTACAGCCACTGCAGACTACGTGCAGGGAAGCGGCTATTCCGTAAATGGCTGTCGCATTGCCGTGGGAGAAAAAATGGCGCTTCGTTTTCCCGATTATTCCTGCGAGGGATTCTGCATCGGTCTGACTCCCGCATAATCGGAGAATTCAATTCAAACCAATTGATATTTTGAGAGGATTCATATGAAAAAACAGAAAGAAAACAAGGAAAAGAAAGTAAAAACCGGTCCTCGATTTCGCGCGCTGGACGCTGTCATTATTCTCTTGATTCTTGCGGCTGTCATCGGAGTATATCTGAGATACAATCACTTGGATATTTTTACGGGAAATCAAAATCAATCCAATTATATCGTGTCTTTTTCTATCAAGGACATTCGCTATACCACTCCGGAATATTATGTTTCTGTGGACGATATTGTTTATTTTTCCGATGACGGAAAGGAAATGGGAACGCTGATCGGTGCATCCGACGGATTGAACCGCGCGCTGTCCTATCAGCCCGCCACCAAACAATTCGTAACAGAGGACGGCTTGGTTGAGGAGATACAGTATCCCAACAATGAATCAAGAGTGGATGCCAACGGAAGAATGCGCTGTCTGGGAAGCTATACGGAGGACGGCGGTTTTCTGGTGAACGGTTCTCGGTATTTGTCTGCGGGACAATCGATCGCGGTACAAACCGAACGGGTGACCGTAACCATTCTGATCGAGGATATTACTGCAGAAGAATAAAGCTACGAACTTTTTTCTGTGGTTTTTTGTCATCTTGTGTACAAATTGAAATATATTACCTCATTTATTGACAAAAAGTTTATTCAATATCACCAGTATTTCCTACTTGATTTTACGTTGCATTTTTGATATACTATTGTATATAGATTTTACGGAATATACACGAGCTATGTGTATGTGTTCGATTTTGAGGAACAGGAGCTGACTATATATGGTATGTAAAGAAGTAACAATCACGAATAATATCGGATTGCATGCGCGTCCTGCGACGTTTTTCATTCAAAAAGCAAATTCATTCAAGAGTTCCATTTGGGTGGAAAAGGACGATCGCAAGGTCAACGCAAAGAGCTTGCTTGGCGTTCTTTCTTTGGGAATTGCGAAAGGAATGACCGTAACCCTGATTGCGGAAGGTCAGGATGAATCGCTGGCGATAGACGGTTTGATCGCACTGGTACAAACCGGCTTTGCGGAATAATTGACATACGGGCTGTGATCAACAGCCCTTTTATGTTTTTTGAGAAAGGAGGCAGGTGAAATGCCCAAAAGTGAAAAAAGATTGGAAGAGCTTCTGGAAAAAGCCAATTCCTTGCCTTCATCTCCCGGTGTATATATCATGAAGGACCGACAGGAGAAAATCATTTATGTTGGAAAATCAAGAAAGTTAAAAAACAGAGTATCACAATATTTTCAAAACAGTAAAAAAAACGTAAAAACCACTCAAATGGTTCTGTCAGCTGAGGACTTTGATTATATTCTATGCAAAACCGAGATCGAGGCGCTAACGCTGGAAAATGCCTTAATCAAACAACACGCGCCAAAATATAATATCAAATTAAAGGACGCGAAGGCGTATCCTTATATCAAGATCACATCGGGCGACTATCCGAGGATCCTCTTTACTCGAACCCGAGCGGCCGACAAAGGTAAATATTTTGGGCCATTTTCGGGAACTGCTGCCGTCTATTCAATATTGGACATACTTCATAAATCCTTAGGAATTCCCAACTGTAAAAGATCCTTCCCGAAGGATATCGGAAAGGAACGTCCTTGTATTTACTATCAAATGCAACAGTGTTGTGGGCTCTGCACGGGAAACGTATCCAAGGATGAATATGAGCATTTGATTTATTGCGCGGTGGACATCTTAAAAGGACACACCGGAAACGCCATTAACAAGCTGGAGCAACAAATGTTTGCCCACGCCGAGGCAGAGCAATATGAAGCTGCCGCAAGATGCCGTGATACCATCCAAGCTTTACGCTTATTGAATCAAAAGCAACACGTGGTTGCCTCGCCCGACGTCAATATGGATGTATTCGGTTTATACACAGAAGACGCGTTCGGATGTATTTCAATCATCCAGATCCGTGATGGTGTTGTCACGGATAAATCGGATTTTATGTTTGGCGCGGACGCCCTCATCGACGGCTCCTCTCTTGGCGCGTTTTTAATGGAGCATTATCAACTTTGCGAATATATTCCGAAGCAGATTATTGTTTCCTTTGAATTGGAGGAAGAAGACCGAATGCCGCTGGAGGAGCTTTTCAGCACCCGCACAGGGCACAAGGTGGAAATTCGGCGTCCTGAGCGCGGTTCTGTAAAGGAAATTTGTCAAACGGCGGTCAATAATGCTAAAGAAAAGGCAAGACAAAGCAAGCTGGACGCGCAAAAGGATGAATCCGTGTTGATTCAATTGGCAGAACTGCTGATGTTGGAAAGTGTACCTACCCGAATAGAAGCCTATGATATTTCTAATATCGGAAACGAAGACATTACGGCAGGCATGGTCGTATTTGATAACGGAAAGCCAAACAAAAGCGATTACCGAAGCTTTCGGATCCGTTCTGTGGTTGGACAGACTGACGACTATTCCTCCATGCGCGAAGCACTGCAACGTCGGATCCGCCACCTGAAGGAGGATCAGAAGGGATCCTTTGCCAACTATCCCGATTTGATTTTCGTAGACGGCGGAAAAGGACACGTGTCTGTAGCCAAAGAAGTATTGGCGGAGGAAAACATTATCATTCCCGTTTTTGGTATGGTAAAGGATGAATTTCACAAAACACGCGCATTGTGTACCGATCAGGAAGAGATCAACATTGCAAAGAACAAACCGATTTTTATGCTGATCTATAAAATCCAAGAGGAGGTCCATCGCTTTACCGTTGAAAAAACCACCCAAGCGAAGCGAAAAACACTGAAGCATTCCAGCTTGGAGAAAATCGATGGAATCGGCCCGTCTAAGGCAAAAAAGCTTCTGGATTCCATGGGCACTCTTTCCGCTATTAAAAACGCCACACCAGAGGAGCTGTCCGCTCTCAGCGGGATCAGTGAAAAGGATGCGCTGGCGATCTATCTTTATTTTCATAAGAATTAAGCAAACTGAGGTAACTGAAGGATGATGAGAATTATTACGGGACGGGCAAAGGGGATCCGTCTGAAAACCTTGGAGGGCGATGCTACAAGACCTACAACGGAACGCGTTAAGGAAGCAATCTTCTCCATGATACAATTTGATCTGGAAGGCAGGGAAGTGCTGGATCTGTTTGCGGGTTCGGGACAAATGGGGCTGGAAGCCGTCAGTCGTGGCGCCAAGCACGCGGTTTTGGTTGACCGTTCCAAGGATGCAGTTCGAATCATTGAAGAAAACGTCAAAAAAACAAAGCTGGAGACGGATTGCACAGTTCGCCTGTCCGACAGCATGGATTTTATTCGCCGAAACCGAGGACAGAAATTCGATATTATCTTTCTTGATCCGCCCTACGCGTCAGGAC
The DNA here is from genome assembly GCA_045592565.1 of Eubacteriales bacterium. GTDB lineage: Bacteria > Bacillota > Clostridia > Oscillospirales > CAG-272 > HGM12713. Next base: position 11,065 of record JAZNVA010000232.1, read on the forward strand.
TTTATCAGCCTGTTCTGGAAGCCTTAGCTGAATTCGAACTGCTCAAGCCAACGTCCATGATCGTTTGCGAGGGGGATATGGAGAACCTGCTCTCTCAATACGATGCCTTGTCGGCACTGTATTCTGCAAAAAAGATCTCTAAGTACAGCAGAACCGTGATTACCATTTTAGAGCCCATGCGAAAGGAGTAACCATGCAAGATCAGAAAAAACGGATCGCTATCGTCCCCGGGAGCTTTGATCCCATCACAGTGGGACATCTGGATCTGGTCCGACGTGCAGCACAAGACTATGATGTTGTTTATCTGGCTGTAATGATCAACGCTCAAAAGCAGTATATGTTCACCATGGAGCAACGAAAAAAGATCGCTGAGGCGGCTGTGACAGGGATCGGAAACGTCATTGTCATTTCGTCTGACGGTATGCTGTGGTGTCTTGCCAAGGAGCTTGGCGCCTGTGCCATTGTAAAGGGATACCGAAACAACAAGGATCTGGAATACGAGGAGATGATGGCAAGGTTCAACAGTGAGCATTATCCTCCCGCCAAAACCGTTTTATTAAAATCCAATGAATCTTTGGTTGATGTCAGCTCAACGGTTGTTCGGGAAAGAATTCTTGCAGGGGAAGATCTGCATACATTTTTGCCTGCAGAAGCAATTGATGAAATATATAAAATAATCCCCCGAAAGCTTTGATTTGCTCAATATAAAAAAAGAACAATGTTCTAAATGAATCAATCCTCCCATATAGTTTATTGAAACTATGATCGGGAGGATTGATTTATTATGGCGGAACATTCAATTTATCAGG
>JAZNVA010000233.1:0-12852 GCA_045592565.1 Eubacteriales bacterium
AGGATATAGTCCAGCCGCGCTTCCTTCACGCCCTTACGGGCGCGGTCTACCACGAAGGATTTTCCCGCCCGACGGTCATAAAACAGCAGGTCGCAAAGGCTTCCCCGCTCCTCTGTGGGCGCGCCGCAAACCACTGCCAGATATTCCTTTTTCAGCTCCCCTGCGACGATCTGTCGGGAAAGCTCTGCCGCCGATGGCTGTGTCAGGGCAAATATCATCAGTCCCTCGGTTCCCCGATCCAAACGGTGAACGGGATAGACGGGGCGGTTCAGCTCCGCTGATAACAGGACGGGCAGACTGTCGAGGGCTTGTCCCTCGGAAAGGATGCCCGCGGGCTTGATGCAGACGGCGATCTCTCGGTCGGAATAAAGGATATGTATCATATTCTCCTCAAAGAGGGGCGGCGTGCGCCCCGTGTTCAGTGTTTGTAAAGATTGCAAAGCAGACGCCTGCCGACACCGATGAGGGAGATCAGCAGGATCACGCCCCCCAGAAGTCCTAACACACAAAAAAGATTGTGTCGGCTGTGGCTCTTGAGACGGTGGGTGCAGACGGGCGTTTGCGCGCCGCGATCGGCATACAGCGAAAGAGTGAGCTCGCCGTCGTGGGCAAGCTCGTAGCGGCAAAGTCTACCGCCGAGCGCCGCGAGCTTGCGGCAGGGCGGAAGCGAGGATAGCTGTTTCATACTTGAGATCCTTTCCGTGGCTTGGAATTGAACTTAGTATGCCACCGAGAAAGAAAGGTTATGCGGAACCGCGCTTTTATTATACCACGAAAACGGACAATTGTCAACGCGCAAGCCGAAGGATTGCAACAACGCGCAAACCGCAGGTTTGTGACGACTTCGCCACGCGAAGTCTGTCATCCTGAGCCGAGTTCTATGCGGGGGGAACGGTACACAAACAGATCGAAGGATCTGTCTGCGAAGCAGACTTATCTGTCAACGTCAAAGGGACTTGCGACCTCCGAGGGCGAGTGGAATTTTGCCTTCGGCAAAAGGATTCTTCGACTCCTTGTGTCAGGAATACCAATATACTTCCCACGCTCAGAATGACACGCTTCGCGTGTGGCGTGACCCCCTCGAAGAGGGAGCCTTTGGTTACTTGCCGATGAATTATCGTTCCAAAAACAAACGACCTTTCATTCCGCTTGGATAGAAAGGTCGCTTCAAAATATTGTTGTGTAAAACAGTTAAAAGGTTTTGAGGGGGTTGTAGGGGGAACTTTTTCCAAAAGTTCCCCCTAACGCATCCTCGCATCCTAACGCATCCTTTTATTCGCCGAGGTATGCTTTTTTGATCCGATCGTCGTTGATCAGGTCAGCGGCGTTGCCTTCCATGGTGACCGAGCCCGTTTCCAGCACGTAGACACGGTCGGAAATGGTCATTGCCTTCTTTGCGTTCTGTTCGACCAGAAGCACGGTCTTTCCCGACTCGCGGAAGGACTCGATGATCTCGAACACCTCGCCCACCAGCAGGGGGGAGAGTCCCATGGACGGCTCGTCCATGACGATCAGCTCGGGGTTGGACAGAAGCGCGCGTCCCATGGCGAGCATCTGCTGCTCACCGCCCGACAGCGTTCCCGCCAGCTGTGTGCGGCGTTCCTTCAAACGGGGGAACTGGGTGAACACGGCGTCCATATTTTTCTCGATCTCCGCCTTATCCTTACGGGAGTAGGCGCCCAGAAGCAGGTTGTCGTAAACGGACAGCCCTTGGAAGATCCGTCGTCCCTCGGGGACGTGGACCATTCCCATGGTAACGATCTTGTGGGCGGGGGTACGGGTGATGTCGGTTCCTTTATACCACACGTTGCCCTGCTTGGGATGAAGCAGACCGGTGATGGTATGAAGGGTGGTGGTCTTACCCGCGCCGTTGGCGCCGATCAGAGAAACGATCTCGCCGCGGCCGACCTCAAAGGAGATCCCCTTCAGGGCTTGGATCATGCCATAATATACGTGTAGGTTTTCTACCTTCAGCAACGTTTCAGCCATTGCGGTTCTCCTTTCCTTATTCGCCAAGATATGCCGTTACTACGGCAGGGTTGGACAGGACGGTGGCGGTGTCACCCTTGGCAAGCTCGGTTCCGAAATTGAGAACGGTGAGCTTCTCGCAGATGCCCGATACCAGTCGCATATCGTGTTCAATGAGCAGAATGGTGATGCCGAACTTTTCCCGAATAAAGGAAATGTCGTCCATCAGCTCCTGTGTCTCATTGGGGTTCATGCCCGCCGCGGGCTCGTCAAGGAGCAGCAGCGTGGGGTTGGTCGCCATGGCGCGGGCGATCTCCAGCTTTCTCTGCTTACCGTAGGGAAGATTTGCCGCCAGATAGTCGGCATATTCCTCCAGCTGAAAGACCTTGAGAAGCTCCATAGCGCGCTCGCGGTACTCCCGCTCGGTCTTGCGGTATTTGGGGAGTCGGAGGATCGACTCGACCATGTTGCAGGGGATCTGATTGGAAAGTCCGACCATGACGTTCTCCAGAACCGTCAGCTTATTAAAGAGACGGATGTTCTGGAAGGTACGGGCGATGCCGCTGCGGTTGATCTCGGCGGGGCTCTTGCCCGTCAGATCCTTTCCATTCAAGTAAAAGAGTCCCGCGGTAGGCTTATAAACGCCCGTCAGCAGGTTGAAGACCGTGGTCTTACCCGCGCCGTTGGGGCCGATGAGTCCGTAAAGCTCGCCCTTGCGGATCTCCAGATTCACGTCGTCAACTGCCTTCAAGCCGCCAAATTGAATACAAAGGTGCTCGGTCTTGAGAACGATGTCTCTGCCGTCCTCTGCCACAAACTTTTTCTCGTTCACGTCAGTTTTCCTCCTTTGCGTCAGTATTGGGCTTCTTTTTCCGAAGCTTTCCAAGGAGAACCTGAGGATTGTACTTCTCGCGGAAAGGCTTGAGCTTAGGCGCGTTGGTGTAGATCACGATGACGATCAGGATCAGGGCGTAGATCAGATTCTGAAGCACCGCCAGAGGGCCCGTGAGGGTGGTCTGGAGCTTGGTGTTCAGGAAGGTGATCAGCGCGGCGGCGATCAGGGAGCCGTTGATGTTACCCATGCCGCCCAGCACGACCATGACCAGGATCTCGATGGAGTAGTTGTAGTCGAATACGTCATACTGGATACGGTTGCTGCTGTAGCTCAACAGCACGCCCGCGATACCCGCGAAGAAGGAGGACGAGATAAAGACCGTCATCTTATACTTGGTCACGTCGATTCCCGTGGCGCGAGCCGCGATCTCGTTGTCGCGAATGGACAGAATGGCGCGTCCGTGCTTGCTTCGAATGAGGTTCTGGGTAAAGAGCAGGCAGAGAAGGACCATCAGGAAGGCGATCAGGAAGAAATGCTTACTATTGAAGCGGGGGGTGGTCAGACCCGTGGCGCCTCCGAACCAGCTCTCGGGCATATTCATAATGAGGGTACGAACGATCTCACCGAATGCCAGCGTTACGATCGCCAGATAGTCGCCCCGCAAACGAAGAGCGGGCAGACCGATGATAAAGCCGAACAGCGCGGCGACCAGACCGCCGCTGAGCAGGGCGATCCCCAGAACGGCAAGATTGTCGTCAGAGGAGCCCATCATGGGCGTCAGAACTGCCGCGATCTTACCGCCCACGTAGGCGCCGATACACATAAATCCCGCGTGTCCCAGCGAAAGCTCGCCGAGGAAGCCTACCACCATTCCCAGAGAAACGGCAAGGAGTGCGGCGATGGCGACCTTTTCCAGAAGGAACTGGTCGGACATCTTCAAGGAGCCTGTGAATGCCAGGACCGCAAGAACCGCGATCAGGGCGGTGAGCAGGATGCAGTTCAGGTTCTTTTTCAAAAAGGAGAATTTTTTCATCGCTTATACCTTCTCCCTTCTTGCCTTGCCCAGAAGTCCCGCGGGCTTGACCAGCAAAATCACGATCAGCACGCCGAATTCAACGGCAATGGCATATGCGCCAAGACCGACGGTATGACAGATGGACTCGATGATTCCCAGAAGGAATCCGCCCAGCATCGCGCCGGGGATCGATCCGATCCCGCCGATAACGGCGGCGGTGAACGCCATAATACCGGGCATGGAGCCAAAGGTGGGAACCATGGCGTAGCCCTTGGTCATCATCAGATAGCACGCCACGGCGGCAAGAGCCGAGCCGATGGCAAAGGTGATGGAGATGATGCGGTTGGTGTTGATGCCCATCAGCAGGGCGGCGTCGCGGTCCTCGGAAACGGCAACCATGGCGCGTCCCGTTTTTGTTTTCTTTACAAACAGAGTCAGACCGACCATTACCACCACGGTCACGGCGATGGTCACGATGGTGCTGTAGTCCACCGTCAAGCTGCCAAAGCGCAAAAAGCCGTTGATCTTGAGGGCGGAGAGCATCTTGGGGTTGGTCTGGAAAATGATCTGCGCAAGACTTTGCAGCAGATAGCTCACGCCGATGGCGGTAATGAGGACCGCCAAGGGGGAGGCGCCGCGGAGGGGTTTATACGCGAAGCGCTCTACCACGATTCCCAGAATCATGGAAAAGAGGATCGCAACCACCAGCGCCAGCACGGGCTGATTTAAAAACAGCAGGGTGACGTACATGGCGTAGCCGCCCATCATAATGATGTCACCGTGGGCGAAGTTCAGCATCTTGGCGATACCGTACACCATGGTGTAGCCCAGAGCGATAATGGCGTAAATGCCGCCCGAGCTCAGTCCGTTAATGAGTGCAGAAATGAATTCCATACGATATCCTTTACTTCAAACAAGTTTGCCGGCGAGGATCCCCGCCGGCAAACAGAAATGACGGATGAAACGCTTACGCGTTCTTCTCCTTGATGACGTAAGCAACTGCTCCCTTTTCTACGAAGCCGTTCTCATCCCAGGAAATGTCCTCACCGGTAGCGCCGGAGAAGTCAAAGCCCTTCTTGAACTGCTCGGTCAGGATCTCGCACAGAGCGTCAGCGGCGATGTCTGCCGTGATCTCAACGCCCTCGTCGATCGCCTGATTCATAGCGGCAACCAGAGCGTAAACACAGTCGTATGCGGATGCGCCGAACTGGTTCAGAGGTCCATCGGGATATGCTTCCTTATACTTCTTGATGTAATCGGCAGCCTTACCCTCGGTAGCCTTGGAGTTGAAGTGAGACAGCATGGTAACAGCCTGAGGAACCTCGGTGATGTCGAAGCCCTCAACGGAGGTGTCGATACCGTCGAAGCCGTCGCAGCCGTAGTAGGTAGCGTCATCTGCAACCTTGCCCTTTGCGGCGTCCATGAACTTAGCGGCGGGAGTGTAGTAGATGGGCATGAAGATGAAGTCGCATCCGCTCAGAGCGGTAACCTGAGTGTCGAAGTTGACAGACTCATCCGCGCCGGAGAACTTTGCAACAACGGGAGCGGCGATGGAATCATCCAGAGCGGCTACGAACTGGGTGTAGATACCCTCGGAGTAGGGATCGCCGGTCTTGTAGAGGATACCCTGCTTCTCCAGCTTGCCGTCCTTCGCGAGCTCGTTTACGTAAGCAGCGGCAACCTTACCCTGGTTGTCATCTGCGAAGCACATCTGATATGCGTGCTTACCGTCCTCAACGACCTTGTTAGCGGAAGCGGAGGGGGTCAGGAAGAATACGTTGTTATCGTTGGAGAGCTTAACGAACTCCAGACAGGGGTTAGAGGTTACGCAGCCCAGAGCGACCTGCATGCCCTCGTCAGCCATCTTGGCGTAGTTGGTTGCAACCTTGGTGGGATCGTGCGCGTCGTCCATTGCGACGAGCTTCAGCTTCAGTCCGTTTTTCAGACCGCCCGCTGCATTGATCTCATCAACTGCCATCTTTGCGGAGTTTTCAACTGCCAGACCGTAAGTAGCGGCAGCGCCGGTAGTAGGACCGGACAGACCGATTACGATGGCTTCCTCTTCGTCCTTGTTACAAGCCACGAAGCAGCCCGCAACACAGAACAAGCTCATGCACAGTGCAACAAGCTTCAAAACTGTCTTTTTCATGTTTGTTTACCTCGTTTGATTTTTTTACAGACAAGTGACCTTGCCGTTTTATACGCGTATTATATCACAAGGAAAAAAGCTTGTCAAGGATTTTTTTGAAATTTTCAAAATTATATTATATAATAACGGGCGAGGGAAGGTACGTCTGTCTGTGAGGGGTAAAAATAACGAAAATAAAAAATTGACAAATAAGCATAAAACAGCAGAGACGAAAAATAGAAATAAAGAGATATAAACAAGATATAAAAAAGAACAAAAATAATTTAAACAAACAAAAAATATAATAAGACGATAGCAAATTGTAAAAAAAATCACGGAATAATTTTAGTTAAGGCTGAAAAATCGGTAAAACAAGAAAAAAAGAAACGCAAAAGAGGGCGAATTGTGAAGAAAACCTTGTGCAAAAGCAATAAAAGGAAGGGGGCGGGGGAGATGACGAGGGAGTTTTTTTCCTCTCTTGGGTATTGACTTACCCCGAAAAAGGTGATAAAATAAGTGTACGTATTATATTTATGATGTTTTTTAACGTCACGAAGATATATGCAATTTTTGGGAAAGCAGGTAAAAACACATGAAAAAGCTTATGTTGAAGCGGATTCTTCCGATCCTTTTGACGATGGTGATGCTGGTTTCGACGTGTCTCCCGCTGTCGGCTTTGTCGGTTTCGGCTCCCGAGGAGGAGCCCTATTATACCGTTGAGCTGGACGGCGGCGTTCTGCGCGTCAAGCTGAGTCCCGAGCGTCTGTATCGGATGCTCAAGGACGGGGCGGTATCCCGAGAGGAGCTGCTGAGCTTCATTCCCGAGGACGTTCTTTCCACCCTAAAGAAGGGGAAGGACCTTCGTCCCGATGATCTGGCGGAGCTTGCCGCTCAGTACATCGGCGAGGAGGAGCTGGAGGAGCTGAAGAACTCCATTCCCGCAGAGGTGCTCCGCGATTATTTCGACCTGTCCATGCTGGAGGAGGTCCTTACCCTGCAGGAGATCATGGATCTGATCCCCATGGACGCCATGATGGAGAAGATCGAGAAGGAGCCCGCTCTGCAGGAGGATCTTTCCGCCCTGATCAATGCCACGGTTCTGGATCTGATCATGGAAAACGCGAAGGTTCAGGCGGCGTTGGACGATCCCGCCTTCGTGCAGGAGGTGATCGGCGGCGCGGATCTGAACAGCATTATGAGTACGCCCGAGCTGAGAAGCGCGGTTCTGGCGCTGGTGGACGATGCGACGATCCAATCCATTCTTGCCGTGCCCGAATACAAGGACGCGCTGATCAAGATGGTGGAGAAGCAGGAGGTCGTGGACGGCATGCTTGCCGACAGCAACGTGCTGAACGGACTGGCAGCGTATCTGAACGCGCACCACGACGTGATGAAGGTGTTCGTGGAGGACTACGCGACACAGCTTCTGGACACCCATCCCGAGCTGTTTATGACGCAAAAGGTCATTTCTTATCTTATCAATAACGACCTGATCCATGCCGAGGAGTTCTTTACGGTATTCTCCGACGAGCTCTCAGAGGTCAACACCCTGTTGCAGAGCAATGCCAACAGAGGCACGCTGTTTGGTATCCTGACCGCCGATCCCGCTTTCGTTTCCTGGGTGGCGGATCATTCCACTCTGATGGGAAAGGTGCTGGATAACACCGACTTTGTAAAATCTCTTACCGAGGGAACCGATCCCATTCTGGATGCGGAGGATCTGCTCGCCGACGAGCTGGCGGCATTCTTTAACCGCACGGATCTGGGCCCTGCTGACTATGACGAGATCCGAATCAATCTGAATAAGCTGTTCGTGGCGGGACGCGTGAACCCCGAGGATCTGTACGGACAGACCAAGGATGCCTTCTTTGCGGCGCACCGCTCCGACCTCAGACCGCTCACCGATCTGATCGACGACGGTTACGTGGTGCCCGATAAGGCGGCGGATACGGTAAAGGCGTTGCTGAAGAGCGCCGCTCCTGCCGACGCGGCAAAGAGAGATCTGCTGGTGGATCAGCTGATCGATTGCGTTTCCGCAAACGATATGAGCCTTAGCGACGTGCTGACGGGAACGAACGCTCCCGATCTGAGCGGCAACACCTTTGCGGCTCTGTTCGATCTGCTGCATACGGCGGATCCCAATTTCGTACCCAATCTGTTGACCGACGACGAAAACGTGGAAGCCTTCAAGGGCGTTCTGGCGTCGGATCTTTCCACCACCTTCCACAACATGGATCAGGACGTTCTTTACAACCTGATCCTGAAGAAGGACGACGGAAGCACGGACACGGAGCACCTGCGCGCCATCATTGACGCGGTAGGTCTTGTGAATATTCTGGAATACAAGCACGTAGAGGACGGGGTGGTGACCGCCACCTTCAATACCATGGAGATCCTCAACTCCATCAAGGATCCCCGGAATCCGCAGAGCTACGGCTTCTACTACCTGCTGGGTGCGGGAAAGATCACCCATGAAATGATCGCCGCCGCCATCGGCGCGGCAGGGGAGGACGGCGTTGCCGACGATCCTGCTACGGATGACGTGAACGAGGCGGCGCAGGAGGGCTACAAGCGTCTGGTGGATTATCTGGACATCTCGTCTCTGGATCCCCGTCTGTTCTGGGACTACGTGGACTTCTCTCACGTGACCGATGCCGCAGGCGGCTTTGGTAATCTGATGAGATGGTTTACTCCCGAGGAGCTGAAAGCCATCCTTTCCGCTATGGACAGACAACAGCTGCTGGAGTTTGTCAAGAGCAGCGGTCTGAGAGACGTGCTTGACGTCAAGGCGCTCATGCGTGACGCGCTGACGCTGGCGCGGAGCAAGACGGGCGCGATGAAGCAATTCTTCAAGAACTGCCTCAACCGCTTTACCTCCATGCTCAACCAAGAAAACGTATCCGCTCTGTATCTCAACGATACGCGGTTCTACTTTAACGGACGGATCGATCTGCAGGCGACCGTTACCGCCCTTCTGAGCGCGATCCCCGACGTGAAGGATCTTGCTGAGGCGACCTACGGCACGCCCATCGCGCAGTTCATCGTATCGGGTGAGCTTCGTGATACCCCCATTGCCTTCGGCGTTGCGCTGGAGCTGATGGGCGATCCCACCGACGCGGATGACGCGGCTGTTCTGAAGAAGCTCAACAACGCGGCGGAGAATTTCGTTCAATATTTCACCTTTGACGTGACGGGTGACAGTGACGCGACCAATATGGCGATCTCGTTGGCGCTTCCTTCCGCTGTTGCGGGCATCTATGAGGTTGCCCTGACGCACGAAAGGATCCCCGCCCAGATCCGCACGCTGCTGCTGGAGGCTCCCGCTATGACGGTGCAGGATCTTGCCGACCGTGTGGCGGCTCTGGACACAGACGCTCTCGCGGTCTATGCCGAGATCGTTGCCGAAAAGCTGGAGACCATTCGCGATAAGGCGTACGCCAAGCTGGACGCAGTCCTTGGGGACAACGCCGAGAAGCTGGATGCCGCCAAGGGAAAGGTCGATGCCCTGCTAGAGGCGATGAGTGACGCCGCAAAGATCGACGCGCTTCGCGACAAGGCAGTTTCCGCGCTGGAGCGCGTGGCAGCCGTTGCGGGCGACAGAGCGATTGCTGATCTGTACGTTGCCGACGGCGCGTTCCGCGTACAGGGCGGTCTGGAAAAGGATCTGGCTCCTCTGGTGGAGCGCTTCGTGGGCGATGCCGCCGCGGAGGATCTGATGATGTTCTTTACGGGCGACGGCGTCAACAACCTTACCGTTGCCTTTGACGTAGAGCTGACCACAACGGTCAACGGACTTTATAAATTCCATATGGTAGACGACGACGGCGAGGAGTACGTATTCTTCCTGCCCGAGGGAACGCCTCTGAGCGTTCTGAACGGCGTTGACGGCGTGGATCACGTCTTTGGCGACGATGAGAAGATGACCGCGGGAGACTACCTGATGGGAATCTACGAGCTGCACTTCTACGAGGAAGGCGCGGCAGAGCCCTTCCTGACCAAGCAGTATCGCTCCGACGCCACCGACGAGGAGATCATCGCCATGATCAACGGCGTGGGTGTCGTTCATAAGGAAGGCTACACGGGAAAATGGAGCTACGATGCCTCCAAGTTCCGCGTCAGCCCCATCCTTCGCATCGATGCTTCCTACGTGGCAGACGAGCACACCCTCAGCTATGTGATCAACGGTGTGAAATACGACCTGCCTGTTGCGATTACCGTAGAGACCAGAGAGGTTCCTCTGACCGATCCCGTTCCCGACATGGGTTACAAGTTCCACGGCTGGTTCGTCGATCTGAACGGAAATATGACGTTTGATGAGGACGCAGGCGAGTTCTGGCTGAGCGCCACCAATCCCGCTCTCCGCGCCCGCTTCCTGATGGCGAGAAGCGCGCCTCAGGAAAAGACCTATTATCTGCCCGAGGGATATTCCTTCCCCGCGAATGACGTGCTTCTGATCCCCGATATCCAGATCATCAACTACGGTCTGAATTTCGTCGATGCCAATGGCGCGACGTGGGATACCGCCACCTTTAACGTGACCGCCCCCGAGGCGTCCGAGATGCCCGCAGCGCCCACCAAGGACGGATACCGATTCGTCTTCTGGTACGTGGAGCTGGACGGCACAGAGGGCTATGACAGCGCGGCAGACAAGAAGGTGACCGCAACGACAAATCTGTGGTCGGCTCTGCAGCCTTCCGCAAACGAATACGAGGAGTTCGACGTCATTCCTTACTTCTCCAAGGAGTATACGGTGATCTTTGACGGCGCGAACTATTCCGATTCCTTTACCAAGGAAGAACCCACCGTGACCTTCCCCGCAGATCCTACCCAAAGCGGCTACCGCTTCCTCGGTTGGTTCGTGGATACCGACGGTGACGGACAGGGAGACAGAGAGATCACCGCTGCCACCAATCTGTGGACTGCTCTGACGCCCGACGGCAGTGTTGTGACCTACACGGCATACGCCAAGTTTGTCAGAGAATACACCGTAACGTTCCAATATAAGGACATCGCGGGCATCGTGCATCCTCTGACGCCGAACGACGTTTACGTCGAGGGCGATACCGCATCCTCCATCGCGCTTCCCACCGTTCCCGCTCTGGATGGCTTCAAGGCGGTATGGTACGTGCTTGGCGCGAACGGCGCGGCGGATACCCCCTGGACAGGATACATTCTGACCACGGGTGACCTTGTACTGGAGGCGCGTTATGAGCCTCTCGCATACTACACCGTGACCTTCCAATATGAAAACGGAACCAATATCAAGACCGTAACCCTCGCAGAGGGCGGAGATTTCTTCGCCCAGACGCCCAACACGCTTCTGCCCGCTCCCGAGACGGGATACAAGTGGGTATGGTACGTGGCAGGCACCAATGCGCTCTGGACGGCGAATACCGCGGTGACTGACGATATGACGGTCATCGCCAAGAAGGTAGCCATCAAGGTGACCTTCATGCAGGAGGGCGTGACCACTCCCGTAGGCGTTGCCACCATGGAGAACGGTCAGACCTTCTTCGCTCAGACACCTGCCCTGACTCCTGTTACGGGATACAAGTGGGTATGGTACGTCGAGGGCACCAACGAGCTCTGGACGGCGAATACCGCGGTGACTGACGATATGACGGTCATCGCCAAGAAGGTAGCCATCACCGTGACCTTTATGCAGGAGGGTGTTACCGCTCCCGTAGGCGTTGCCACCATGGAGAACGGTCAGACCTTCTTCGCACAGACACCCGCCCTGACTCCCGCAGTGGGATACAAGTGGGTATGGTACGTCGAGGGCACCGACGTGCTCTGGACTGCCAACACGCAGGTGACTGACGATATGACGGTCGTGGCAAAGAAGATAGCCATTACCGTGACCTTTATGCAGGATGGCGTGACCACTCCCTTGGCACAGGTAACCGTGGAGAACGGTCAGACCTTCTTTGAGCAGACGCCCGATTCGGCTCTTCCCGCCGCTCCCGCAGGTAAAAAGTGGGTATGGCGTGTAGGCGGCGCGAACGGAGCACTCTGGAGCGCTACTACCGAGGTGACCGACGATATGACGGTCATTGCATATCTGGAATCCATTCCCACCACCTATAAGATTCAGTTTATCGTAGACGGAGCGGTGATCTCCGAGCGTGAAATGAAGATCGGCACGTGGCCCGTAGCACCCAGCCTGACGCCTTACGGCAAGGCAGGCTACACCGCGTCCTGGCTGGTTGTGGACGGAATCCGCTCCTATCCTTGGTCTGAATACACGCACAGCGGAAACGACGTGCAGGTGAAGATCAAGTACACCCCTGTTGAATATATCGCAAGCTTCGTCACGGAGGACGGCGCTGTCATCGGACACACCACCTTCACCGTTAAGGATTACGAGCTGTCGGATATTCCCGCGGTTCCCACCAAGGCGGGATACACGGGCGTTTGGGAGAAATACGAGCTGGGAGCAGATCACCTTGTGATCCGTCCCGTCTATACTCCCATTACCTATACCGCAACCTTTACGGCTGACGGCGAGAAGGTAGGCACCGTGGACTTCACCATGGAGGATAAGACGCTGAAGGAGCCCGCGGTTCCCAAGAAGGACGGCTTCGAGGGCAAGTGGGAGTCCTACACCATTGAGCCGAACGACATGGAGATCAAGGCGGTCTATACCGCCATTCCCGATGCCGCGCCTGAGCCCGATGCGGGAGACGGCACGGACGACGAGGATCAGGATAACGATCTGTGGTGGATCATCCTTCTGATCGTTCTGGCAGTACTGCTGCTGATCGGCGGCGGACTTGGCTTCTTCTTCGGCTTCATGGCAAAGAAGAAGGCAAAGGATCAGGATCAGGCTCCGACCCCCGCAGCTCCCGCAAAGGAGGAGACGGTAGCTGTTCCCGAGCCCAAAGTCGGAGGCCAAGCGGGCTTAGG
>JAZNVA010000234.1:0-2717 GCA_045592565.1 Eubacteriales bacterium
TGGGCGGCGTGGACTATTACAACAGCTCCATCGACTCCTCCCCCAGCCGAACCGCCGCCGCGCTGTCCGCTCTTTCGGGCAGAGATATCGTTATCATCTGCGGCGGTTACGACAAGCAGATCCCCTTTGATCCGTTAGCGGAAAGCCTTTGCCGCTCGGTCCGTGCCGTGGTCCTCACGGGAGAGACGGGAAAAAAGATCGAAGTCGTCTTGAAGGCTCACTCGCTCTATCAGCAGGATCACCCCGTGATTCGCTACGAAGCCGCGTTCAAGAACGCCGTGCTTACGGCAAGATCCTTGGCTTGCATGGGCGGCTGTGTTCTTCTGTCTCCCGCTTGCGCCAGCTTTGATGCCTTTCGGAATTTTGCCGAGCGGGGAGAGACCTTCCGCGCTATTGTGAATTCTCTTGAAAATTAACAAATTATGATAGAAGTTTGAGACATTTTCTGCTACAATAAAGAAAATGTATCGGAATTTTTCCAAAAAAGAAAGGACGTTTTGACCGTTATGCTCAAAAAACTTATCGCCCTGTCTCTTGCCCTGTTGATGCTTCTGTGCGCGGTGTCCTGCAGCAAGGAAAACTCGGACGTACCCGAGGATATGAAATCCGCAACTCTTGCGGGAGAGCCTTTTATGCTCTTCGTTCCTATCAGCTGGTCGGTGAACGTCGGCTCAGGTGTTTCGGGAGCCTTCGTTTCCCCAAATGAAAAAATCATGGTGACCGCGCGCTACTATACCCCCGAGGATCCCGAGATGACGGTTTCCGATTATATTACCCTTTGCGCCGACGGATATAAATCCAAGCAGGATTTCGAGCTGATCGAACGCATTGCGGCTGTGCTTGGCGGCAAGGATGCCGAAAAGATCACCTATACCGTTACCGACAACGGTCGCTCTATGACCTGCTTCCAGATCACCGCTCTCCACAAGGGAGATATGGTCTCTCTTCACGGCTACTGCCCCACGGACATCTGGGATATTCGCCAAGAGGAATTCAGCAAGATCGTCTCCGAATTCCGTCTGTGTGACAAGACCGATCCTCAAGGGGAGGTCGTGACCGACAAGAACACTCCTGATGGCTGGGAGATCGCATCTGCCGATCATATCGAATATCGCTTTTACGTGCCAAATACATGGATCTGTGACGCGGAAAGCGGAATCTCCGAAGCGTATTACCCCGAAAGCGGAAAATCCAACGTGACCGTAACCTCATACACCCCCTCCGTATCCATCTCGGTTCAGGAGTACTTTGAGGCGTGTGAGGAGGAGTACCGCACCACTCTTCCCAACTATGAACGCATTGATGGTCCGATTGAGAGAAGCGTAGGTGGCCGCACAGCGTACACCTATACCTACCGTTCGGTAACGGACGGCGTGGAATTTTGTGTGATGCAGACGCTCTTTGCCTACAATGAAATGATCTATTCCTTCACCTATACCGCTCTGGCGGACAATTACGACATGCATATAGAGGACGTAGAGGCGATGCTTGACGCCTTCTCCTTCCGTTGAGGAACGACATGAATAACCGAACTATTTATCTGGACAACAGCGCCACCACCCCTCTTTCCGAGGCGGTGGTGGCGAAAATCAACGAGGTAACGGGAATCTATGGGAACCCCTCCTCTCTGCACAGTGCGGGACAAGAGGCAGAGGCTCTGCTGAACACGGCGAGAGAACAGCTTCTTCGCGGCTTTGGTCTACGTCCAAGGCAGCCCGACGGCACGGTGATCTTCACCTCCTGCGGCACCGAGGCAACCTCGTTGGCGCTCTTTGGAACGGCATACGCGAAGTCCCGCCGCGAAGCCACGAGGATCCTCACCACCGACTCGGAGCACCCTTCTGTGGAGAGAGCATTGGATCGTCTGGCACAGGACGGATTTGAGATCGTAAGGATCCCCACCCGAGGCGGCGTTTTAGACATGGACGCCCTGGAGAACGCCTTGGATCAAAAGATCTTTCTGGCTACCATGATGCTGGTAAACAACGAAACGGGCGCCGTATATGAGGTAGGCGAGGCGTTTAAGAAAATCAAGCAGCGTTATCCCTCCGCCATTACCCACTGCGATGCCGTCCAAGCGTTTATGAAGGTCCCCTTCACCGCCAAATCTCTTTGTGCCGACCTGATTACGGTCAGCGGTCACAAGCTTCACGCCCCGAAGGGTATCGGCGCGCTGTACGTCTCCTCTGAGCTGATCAAAGCAAAAAAGATCGTTCCCTTCCTTGTAGGCGGCGGTCAGGAAAGTGGCTTTCGCTCAGGAACCGAAAACACCATCGGCATCGCCGCTTTCGGCGTAGCGGTAGAAGAAATGCAAAACCGAAAAGCCGAGCTTTCCGCGTATATGCAGGAGCTTCGCGCCTACGCGGATGACAAGCTCTTGGCGTTGGAGATCAGAATCAACCGTCCTGCGGGAAAATATCTCCCTCACGTCATCAATATCACTCTCCCCAACATTAAGAGCGAGACCATGCTCCACGCGCTGTCTGCCGACGGGATCTTCGTCTCCAGCGGTTCGGCATGCTCCTCTCATTCGGGACATCCCAGCTCCGCCCTCATGGCGTTCGGACTTTCCGCCAAGGAAGCCGACTGCTCCTTGCGGATCAGTATGTCGGGATACAACACCCGTGAGGATATCGATGCGCTCTGCGCTTCTCTGCAAAAAGGGCTTTCCACTCTGGTTCGCATCAAATAACGCAGATCAAAAAGACCGTCGCATA
>JAZNVA010000235.1:0-16128 GCA_045592565.1 Eubacteriales bacterium
CCTGAAATGGAACGTGCGGAGCTGATCTACTCCCAGAATTTTGAGGGCTCCGACGTAACGGATGCGGCAAATGCTTCCGCTCTGATCTCTGCTCTCGGATGGTCGGGAACGGCTTTCAAAAACATGGAGATCCGCAAGGAAGGTGATTCCAACAACCACCAGCTCTATTTTGGCGCCAATGCCGACTCCTCCATGACCATCTGCACCGATTCCCGTCTGGCAGGAGGAAATTATGTCGTCGAATACACCGCTACCATGCTGACTCTCTGTCCGGACGCCGACGGGGCGGGAATGGGCTTCCGCTCGGCAGGATTTAACTCGACCGAGGCGGGCTGGAACTTCCTGCTCAAGGAGCGCGGAAACTTTGACTTCCACTTCCATGCAAATGGCGTCCCCACCACTAGTTATCACTCCGAATTGGATATCGCGCCCAACGCCGAGACCGTAAACGGCTTAAATCGCGCCAACGGATCGGTAATCGGCGAGAAGATCCGTCTCCGTCTGGTCATCGATGCGGAAAATGGATTGAGCGCATACACCGTCGATCCCATCACGGGAGAAGCCACCATCGTTGTCGGCATGAACGAGGACAAGGTTGCCGCCTGGAAGGGCAGCAGCTCT
The DNA here is from genome assembly GCA_045592565.1 of Eubacteriales bacterium. GTDB lineage: Bacteria > Bacillota > Clostridia > Oscillospirales > CAG-272 > HGM12713. The sequence goes on from JAZNVA010000235.1 coordinate 622, forward strand.
ACCATTGACAATGCCGTTCAGATCCGAGCAATCAACACGGATACCTCCTATCTCGTGGACGATATTCAGATCTGGTCCAACGTAAAGACCAAGACCGTTCCCGAGATCATCGGCTACCAGACCACCTCTCTGCAAAACAGCACCTACGACATTCGCTTCATCGCTCAGACCAAGGGAATTGCCGCAACAGGTATGGGATTTGACGTGCAGTATTCCTTCTTGATGGGTGGCAAGACCATCAGCGGAACCAAGAGAATTTATTGTGAATATCTGTACCAGTCTCTGACCACCGATTTCGGTGACTCGACACTGACGGCAGACGTAGAGAACGGATATAACTATCTGATCGCTCTCGCCATCAACGGCATTCCTTCCGATGCAAAAGCAACCTATACCGTTACCCCCTTTGCCCTATACGGAGAGGATGAGGTGGCGTTGGGAACTGCAAAGAATTATTCCGTAACGAGAGATCTTTTGAACATGGTTCCCTCGCTTTCGGGAGGCACGCTTGCATCCACCAAGGAATTCACCACCGACTATCAACGTCTGTACTATACAGGAACGACTCTGGCAGAGTACAATGCCTATGTGAACAAGCTTGCAGCCTACGGCTTCGAGCTCTATGACGAAAACACCATTAACGGAAACGTCTACAAGACCTTTACCACTGATTATATGGTGCTTCACGCTTACTATCTGGCATCGAAGAATACCACCTCGATCATCGTCGCCGAGAAGACCGACTGGACCGCATATCCCACGGCTCCCACCAACGATCCCGTTCTCTGCGACAACGCCCTGACCATGATGGATATGAACTATAGCAGTCAGAGCGGCGGACAAAACAACGGTATGGGCTTTGTCTACTCTCTGGAGGACGGAAGCTTCGTCATTATCGACGGTGGTTATGCCGCTGAGACCGACGTACTGTTCAACTATCTGTCTGAGCACAATCACAGAAAAGACGGCAAGATCCTCATCCGCGCATGGATCATCACGCATCCTGACGGCGACCACTACAAGTGCTTTAATGAATTTTCCGCTAAATATGCAAACAAGGTCACCCTGGAATATTTTGTCGCACAGTTTGATTCGATTCATAGCGAAACGGCAACACTGATCTACAACAATGCGGCTCAGTATAAGGGATGCAAGAACATCGTTCCCATGCCCGGACAGGTTATGTATTTCGGTCCTCTGAAGGTGGAATTCCTTTTCACCGCAGAAATGTATCAGGGCTACACCGGAGCTGACCTTACCGGCAGTCAAACCAACGAATCCTCTCTGGTATTCAAGGCATACCTTGATGACACCAACGTACTCTTTATGGCAGACGCTGTCGCCTCGTCCATCGATGCTGTGGTGGCATACTACGGAAGCGCGCTGAAGTGCCAATACTTCCAGGCTCCCCACCACGGTCTGAACGGAACCACGGCACTTTATGACCTTATTCTTCCCGATTATCTGCTGATGACCACTCATTCAGCGGCAACCGAGGAGCGTCTGGATGAAACTCACGCTCACGGAAAGCGGTCTCTGCTGTACTACCTGATGAATAAGGGCTGTGTCAAGAAGGTCTACTCCGCAGGTGAGATGGATGACGTTACGGGAGATGAATTCACCGTTCTGTTCGGTACCGTATCCATCCCCGTCATTGAACCGGAAACTCCAACCGAAGTCCAACTCGGAAATTTCGAAACACAACGGGACAGAGTACATTTCGATCAGCTGATCGGTAATAATTAAATTTTACAAAACAGGCGGTTGCTTCGGCAACCGCCTTATTTTTTCTTGCATTTTACCATTCTTTGTGTTATAATGTAGGTAATTACATTATTTCTTTTCAAAAAAGGAGTAGCTATGAAAAAATCCCTGTGTCTTTTTCTGTGTTTCTGTACCCTTTTGGGCGGGTTCGCTTTATGGATCCCCAATATCTCGGCAGAAAATATGGTAACTGCCATTCCCAATGCCGATGATGTTCCCACACTGGTAAAGGACCAGCTGATCTATTCCGAGGATTTTCAGGATGAAACCCTGAACACCTCCAAAACCAATGCAGCTCTCATCAGCGAACTCGGTTGGTTCGGGACACTGCCCAATAGCGGCGATACTCTTTCCATCGTCACCAACGGGAGCAACCGCGCTGTTTCGATCAAGGCAAAAAGCGCTCGCTTGGATACCGTCGGAATCCTTTCGGACGATCGGCTGAAGGGCGGAGATTATATTCTCGAATATACCTTTTGTCTGACTGATAATACAGGGGCGGATGAACGTACCTTCGGATTTTGCTCCGAATCGGCAACCACATTCTCCTCTAACAGAAACACCGCATGGCGCTACGTACTGAAGGAAAACGGTAAGGCGGATCACCACCTGAAGATCAACTCTACCAGCGTTTCCGAGAGCGGAAACTCAATCCTTGTGAAGGGCAGCGGAGCGTCCAACTCTCTCCGCGGATTGACTTACCGCGTTCGTGTCGTGGTAGACGCTGAGTTCGGTGTCTCTGCTTATTTGCTCGACGGCGAGAATGCCACCTTGATCTCCGCCACCTCCGCATCGGCATCTGAGCAGTGGAAGGACTATTCCTCTACCATCGAAGGAAAGCTGTTTTTCCATATTCTCAGCGGCGCAACCGTCTCCTTTGACGACATCCAAGTCTGGAAGGCAAAGCGGTATGAATATCCTGTCAAGCTGCTGGGATTCCAGACCACCTCTCTGAAAAACGACACTCACAGCATTCGCTTTGTGGCGGGAGTAAAGAATGCCGATGCCGAAAGCATGGGCTTTGATATCACCTATTCCTTCCTTCGAGACGGACAGCCCGTCAGCGGAAGCAAAAGAATTTATTGCAGCTATCTCTATGCAACCCTCTCGGTCAATTTCGGCAAAGAGACCATTTCCGCTTATGAGGAGGGCTATCATTCCCTGCTGGCGCTTTCGATCAACAATATACCCAGCAATCTGGATGCCACCTATACGGTTACTCCCTTCGTCATTCTCCAAGACGGTACCGATCCTGTGGCAAAAGCTCAAACGAAAACCTATACCGTAACGCGAACGCATCTCCAATCAGCGCCCGAGTTGATAGGAGGTTCCCTCACGAGCACCAAGGAATTCACCTCCGATTATCAGAGAACTCTTTATTCTTCGGTGACCAGGGCAGAATATGACGAGTACATCCATACGCTGTCAACGACGGGATTTGTGCTGTACGCCGAGAATACCGTCGATGGGAACGTGTATAAGACCTTTACCTCCGATTATATCGTTCTGCATGCGTATTATCTTGCCTACAACAACACAGCCTCAGTCATCACGTCCGACATCAAAAATTGGACGCCCTACCACACAGCACCCGTTTCCGACAGTACGGTGACCACGCCAACCTTTGCCATGGCGTCCCTGGATTACGACGCCGACCGCGACGGCGTATACAACCACAACAACGGAATGGGATTTGTCTTTACCTTGGCAGACGGCTCCTACGTTATCATCGACGGTGGATATGCCGCCGATTCCGAGGTACTGTATCAATATCTGCGAGACAATAACAAACGTACCGATGGCAGGATCCTGATCCGCGCATGGATCATGACTCATCCCGACGGCGACCACTATGGATGTCTTCGTCAATTTGCCACCGATCACGCGGCAGACGTCGCACTGGAATATTTCGTAGCCCAATTTGATTCATCGCAGGCAACCACGGCGAAATCCATCTACAGCGATGCGGCAAAGTTCAACGGCTGCACAAATATCCTTCCCATGGCAGGACAGATCATGTACTTCGGATCGTTGAAGGTAGAATTCCTCTTTACCGCCGAAATGTATGAGGGCTATACGGGTTCCGCTCTGACCTCAGGAAATACCAATCAGGCGTCTTTGGCATTTATGACATATTTTGGAGGCTATACGATCTTCTTTGGCGGAGATATCGTCGCAGAGTCCATTAACGCCGTTACCAATTACTACGGCAGTGCGCTCAAGTGTGATTTCTTCCAGGCGCCTCACCATGCGCTGAACGGAACCAATGCATTTTATCAAAATGCATCCCCCACACACCTGATCATGTGCACCCACAAGGAGGCAGCAAACGAGCGTTGGAATCAAGGACGGTACGATTCTCAATCCAAGCTGTCCTACCTCAAGGGAATGGGAGTCGTTCAACAGGTCTACGTTGCCGACACGGGCAGGGCGGAACTTGTTCCCCTGATTTCCGGCACAACCATCATTCCCCAAGCTGATCCATTTTCATAATACAAAAGGCGGTTGCTTCGGCAACCGCCTTATTCATTAAAAATTAACAAAACGGAAAACACGAAACCATAAGTTTATGGTATAATCAATAAAAATTCCCTTCACCAAAAGGAGATTTCTATGAAAAAAGCGCTTTCCCTTTCGCTTTGCCTCGGCATCCTTCTTGGATGTGTCACCTTTGCCGCGCCAAGGTCTTCGGCTGCGATGATGTCGACGATCCCCAACGCGGCGGACATTCCCGAGACCAAGGAAAAGCAACAACTGCTCTATTCAGAGGATTTCGAGTCCCCCGATCTGGATACCTCAAAGACAAATGCCGACCTCATTGACGAGCTTGGTTGGTTCGGTTCTGTGGGCGCCGACGATTCCCTTTCCATTATCTCAGCGGGAAGCGGTCATGCCGTTTCCATTACCGCGCATACCACCCGTCTGGATACCGTCGGAATCTTTCGGAACAACCTGCTCTCAGGCGGTGACTATATTCTGGAATATACCGTTCATCTGCTCGGTAATTTCAAGGCCGACCCCGAACGAACCTTCGGCTTTTGCTCTGAATCCGCCACCACCATGTCCTCCAATTCTTTCGCCGCGTGGCGATATGCGATGAAGGAGGACGGAACCAGCGATCACCATCTGAAGATCAACGACACGGCAGTTGCCGACCGCGGAATCTCTCTTCCGATCTCTCCCAACGGCGGCTCGGGCACCTCCCTCATTGGCTCCTCTTATCGGGTTCGGATCGTGATCGATGCCGACTTTGGCGTGATCGTATATTTGCTGAACGGGGATGAAGCAACGCTCGTTTCCGCTACCAATTCCGCATCCTCTAAGCTTTGGAAGCAATACGGTGGAACCCTTGGAAGTGAGCTTTATTTCCATATTCTCAGCGGAATTACCGTTTCCTTTGACGATATCCAGGTTTGGACCTGTAAAAATACGGGAGACGATATTCCCATGTATCTGGGCCATCAGGTCTCCGCACCGAATCCAAGCAACAATAATCACGACATCCGTTTTATCGCCGGAGTAAAGGAGCTGAGTGCCGATGCTCTGGGCATTGAGGTGACTTACCATCACCTGACCGTTCACGGCGACACCACCTCCACCACCACCGTCCTTTTGGCAGATACCATCTATGAATCCATCACCGCCGATTTCGGCAACACCTCATTCTCCGCTTCCGCTGAGTTCCCTTATTTGATGGCAATAGAATTATCGAATATTCCCGCCAAAAAGATCGTTCGTTATGAGATCAAGCCCTTTACCGTTTATCGGGATGGTGAGATAGAAAACATCGTCTACGGCGCAAAGACCAACCTGACGCTGGATCGCGGGATCTCCTCTGCTGTCCCCGCTTTTCCCAATCGAACTCTTGCCACCACCTCCATTGTCTGCACCAATTATTTCCGTCAGTACTATACAGGAACGGGACAGGAAAGTTATGACGCCTACTGCGCATCCTTGACGGAAAAGGGGTACTCGCTCTACGCGCAAAACGCATTGGACAGTAGCCGCTACGCCACCTACGTCAGCGATCGGCTGATGCTTCACGTGTACTATATTGCCCATACGAATTCCACCACGGTTCTTATTACCTACAAAAATTTGTGGACGCCCTACCAAACCGAGTCCTATGGAACTGCCGCAGTCACAACCCCCAAGCTGGCGCTCATGAATATGGATTACGGATACGTGGAATCCACGAAGGAGTATGTGGGACACAACAACGGCATGGGCTTTGTTTACACACTGGAGGACGGAAGCTACGTCATCATTGACGGCGGATACGCCGCCGAGGCAAAGCCGCTCTTTGAATATTTGCAAAAAAATAACACCCGCGCCGACGGAAAAATCCTCATTCGAGCATGGATCCTGACGCACCCCGATGGAGATCACATCAATTGCTTTGTGAAATTCTCATCCCTATATTCCGGTCTCGTAACGCTGGAATATCTGGTCATGCAGCCCTCAGCGGATCTGGAACCCGCTTGGAGCAATGTCAAGGGCTGTCTCCCCGCCTATGAGAAATGCCAATATCTGGTTCCCTTTGCAGGACAAAGTATGTACTTCGGCACGTTGAAGCTGGATTTCTTCTATACCGTCGAAATGTATTTCCCATACGACACGTCAACTGACTCCAACGAATCCTCCTTGGCATTCAAGGGCACGCTTGATGGCGTATCGGTCTTCTTTGGCGGAGATATTGTATACAGAGCGATCTACATCGTTGACTCCTATTATTCCGATTCCCTCAAGAGTGATTTTCTTCAGATCCCTCACCACGGACTGGATGGATCAAAAAAATTGTACGATTATGTCCATCCGACCTATGTTTTCCTTTGTACTCATGAAAAAGCCGCGGATGAGCGCTGGAACCAAGGCAGATATAACTTCAAATCCTATCTCTCCTATCTGAAATCGTTAGGCTGTGTTCAAGGGGTTTACATTGCCGACAAGCAGATTCAGACCTTTGAACTGAACCAATACGCCTCGTCGACAGATTAAATAAAAAATTTTTCTCAACCCCCTTGACAAAACGATTTTAGCGTGGTAAACTAAACACAACATCAAAAAAGGAGTTAAGGCAAATGAAACAGACGTTCGCACAGAAGTATTTTTACCTTTATTTTTATTACTGCAAGCAGTAAAGAATAAAGGTGCTTTTTGGCGCGGATTTCAGTTTCATTCGTTTTGGTCGGATTCCCGACAAATAAAACCATTATGAAGCCTTTCCGGTGAAAAACACCGCGAAGGCTTCATTTTTTCTCTGTGGATGAGGCTTCGTTCCCCCCCTTACACAGAGATAAAAAGATCAAAGGAGAACGAACATCATGATCGCAGTACTCAAACAAGGAACCACAGACACTCAAATTGAAAATCTCGCCCATTGGCTGAGACAGCAGGGACTGGATGTCCATCTGTCCCGCGGAAGCGTACACACCATCGTCGGCTTGGTGGGAGACACCTCTAAAATCGACGCCGAGCTTCTGGAGGCGCTTGAGATCGTTGAATCCGTCAAGCACATCAGCGAACCGTTTAAGAGCGCCAACCGTAAATTTCATCCCGATGACAGCATCATTCAGATAGGAAACACCTCAGTAGGCGGCGCAGATTTTACCGTGATGGCAGGTCCTTGTTCCGTGGAAAGTGAGGAGCAAGTGATGGAGATCGCACGTGCCGTAAAGGCGGCAGGAGCTACCATGCTCCGCGGAGGCGCCTTCAAGCCCCGCACCTCCCCTTACGATTTCCAAGGACTGAAAGCAGAAGGCATTGAGTTTTTACTGAAAGCCAAAAAGGAAACGGGACTTCCCATCGTTACCGAAATCATGAACGCCAATCACCTTCCTCTCTTTGAGAATGTGGACGTGATCCAGGTAGGCGCCAGAAACATGCAAAACTTTGAGCTCCTCAAGGAGCTTGGCAGAACAAAAAAGCCTATCTTACTCAAACGCGGCCTCGCAAACACCCTCAAGGAGCTGCTCATGTCCGCCGAATACATTATGGCGGGAGGAAACGAGAACGTGATCCTCTGTGAGCGTGGCATCCGAACCTTCGAGACCTACACCAGAAACACTTTAGATCTCTCCGCAGTTCCCATGCTTCATGAGCTGACACATCTCCCCGTCATCATTGATCCCTCACACGCTACCGGTGTGGCGCGTTTGGTCAAGCCCATGGCAATGGCTGCCGCCGCCTGTGGCGCGGACGGTCTGATGATCGAGGTGCACAACGATCCCGTACACGCTCTTTGCGACGGTGCGCAATCCCTGACCCCGGATGCTTTTGCTGACGTAACGGCATCCGTCAGAAAGATCCGCGCGGCGATGGAGGACTGCTGAGATGACGGTTGGAATTTGCGGATTGGGACTGATCGGAGCCTCCATGGCAAAAGCCTACAAGGAAGCAAACACGAAAGTACTTGGCTTTGACAAGGACGAGGCAACACAGGGCTATGCTCTGTTGGCGGGAATGATCGACGGTGAATTGACGCCCCAAACGATTTCCTCCTGCGACCTGATCCTGATCGCGCTATACCCCAGGCAAGCGATCCAATATCTGGAGCAGATCGCTCCTCTCGTCTCTGCTCAAACCGTGGTAATGGATCTGTGCGGCACAAAAAAACAGATCTGTAGCGTAGGCTTTGCCTTGGCAGAGCAATACGGCTTTACCTTTGTTGGGGGACATCCCATGGCGGGCACCCAGTTTTCGGGAATCAAATATGCCAAATCCACCTTGTTCCGAAATGCCCCCATGATATTGACCCCACCCATATTTGACGACATTGCCTTTCTGGATCACGTGCAACAGCTTCTCGCGCCTGCCGGATTTGGCAAATTTTCCATAACCTCCGCGGAGGATCACGACCGTGTGATCGCCTTCACCTCACAACTGGCGCACGTCGTTTCCAACGCCTACGTCAAAAGCCCCTCCGCCAAGGAGCACAAGGGCTTTTCCGCAGGAAGCTACAAGGATATGACTCGTGTGGCTTGGCTCAACGAGCAAATGTGGACCGAGCTTTTCTTGGAAAATCGGGAGCCGTTGCTCTTTGAGCTGGATACCATCATTCACGAGCTTGCCGAATACCGTTCCGCCATTGCCGACGCAGACGGTGAGAGACTGACAAAGCTATTACGGGACGGACGAATTGCCAAGGAACAAATTGACGGATGATCGAAAAATAATTGATAAAAAAGGAACAAACATGAAAAGAATCAAGGTACACGCATCAAAGGACTATGATATTATCATTGGTAAGGAGCTTCTCGACTCAGCGGGCAAGCTCTGCCGAGAGGCACTGGGCGGCATATGCCGACTGTGTCTTATCACCGATGATATCGTTGCCCCTCTCTATCTGGATCGTGTCCACCAAGCACTGGAAAGAGCGGGATTTGACGTTTTTTACTACGTGATCCCTCACGGAGAGGACTCCAAATCCGCAGAAAACCTCATCGAACTGTTGGAAATTCTGGGAGAGAGTCATCTGACCCGTTCCGATGCCTTGGTTGCCCTTGGCGGCGGTGTAGTTGGCGATCTGACGGGCTTTGTCGCCGCAACCTATCTGCGGGGGATCCGCTTCGTTCAGATCCCCACCACGCTTCTGGCGGCGGTAGATTCCTCCGTGGGAGGAAAGACCGCCATCAACCTGCAGGCGGGCAAAAATTTGGCGGGTGCCTTCCATCAACCCTCCTTGGTGCTTTGCGACACGGATACGCTTGATACCCTTCCGTCCCACATCTTCGCCGACGGATGCGCAGAAGTGATCAAATACGGTGTCATCAACGACCGTGCTCTGTTTGACAGTCTGTCAGCGGGACTCCAAAAAAACATAGCGGAAATCATCGCAGCCTGTGTGGAAAGCAAGGCGGCGATCGTTGAGCAGGATGAATTTGATCAGGATACTCGTCAACTGCTGAATTTTGGGCACACCGTAGGACACGCCATCGAGCTTTGCTCGGAGTTTTCGATCTCCCATGGCTCTGCCGTCTCTATGGGAATGGTGCTCATCACCCGCGCCGCCGTTCGGCTCGGATTCTGTTCCCCTTCCGCATTGGACGAGCTTTTGACGCTTCTTCGCGCGCAAGATCTTCCCTTGGACTGTCCCTTTCCGCAGAGGAGCTGACCGAGATCGCTCTGGCGGATAAAAAACGTAGCGGCGACTTCATCACGCTGGTAGTACCCCGCGAGATCGGCCGTAGTGAGCTGCTGAAAATCCCCACGCAGGAGCTTTCCGCGTGGATCGAGAAAGGACTGGATGCATGAATCTTCGACTTTTCCCCTCTGCTCCCACGGGCACATTGCGGGCGATCCCATCCAAATCCATGGCGCACCGTCTGCTGATCTGCGCCGCCTTTGCCGACAAGGAAACGAAAATCCACTGTAGGGAGATCAACGAGGACATTCGCGCCACTGTCGACTGCCTAGGGGCGCTGGGTGCTTCCATTGACTATGACGCGGGAGAATTTACGGTTCATCCCCTTTCCTCTCCCGTACATCGTCCCCTTCTCCCTTGCGGGGAAAGCGGCTCTACTCTTCGTTTTCTTCTGCCCATTGCAGCAATGCTGGGAGTAAATGCATCCTTTGAAATGAAGGGACGACTCCCCCTTCGCCCTCTTTCTCCTCTGCGGGAGGAGTTGGAGCGGTGTGGGATCACGCTGTCGCCCCAAGATTCCAATCCCCTTTTCTGTCAGGGAAAGCTAACCGAGACGAATTTTTCTGTCGCAGGAAGCGTTTCTTCCCAATTTATCAGCGGACTTCTCTTATCCCTCGCCATATCGGGGAACGGAGGAACCCTGACCGTACAAGGACAGCTGGAATCCGCCCCTTACGTGGCAATGACCGTGACGGCGCTTTCCCTGTTTGGCGTTATCATAACAAAGCATGAAGCGACCTATATCGTTCCCGCTCATCAAGGTCTGCGCTCCCCCTCAAGCATCATCACCGAGGGGGATTGGTCGGCTGCCGCTTTTCCCCTTTGTATGGGGGCGGTTGGAAAACATCCCGTAAGCGTATCGGGGTTGGATCTTTCCTCTCTGCAGGGCGATCGGGAGATCATCGATCTCCTGCGTCGGTTCGGCGCTGTCGTGTTGGAGGAAGGTGACCGCGTTACCGTCTCTCCCGCTCCGTTGCGGGGCATTGAGATCGACGCGTCTCAGATCCCCGATCTGGTTCCCGTTCTTGCCGCGGTCGCTTCCGTTGCTGAGGGGCAGACCGTAATCTACGGGGCTTCACGGTTACGGTGGAAGGAAAGCGACCGTTTAAGCAGTTCCTGCTCCCTCCTTACAGAGCTTGGCGGCAAGGTCACCGTCACCGAGGACGGCTTGATCATTCAGGGCGTTCCTGCCCTACGTGGAGGTACGGTCTCCTCCTATGGCGACCACAGAATTGCCATGAGCGCCGCCGTTGCTTCTTTGGTATGCAGAGAAAGCGTGACGGTCAAGAATGCTCACGTTACGGCAAAATCCTATCCCGTCTTCTGGGAGGATATGAAAACGATCGGGCTGTCTTGGAAAACTCTCCCCTAAAAAACGACGTTTTTTGGCGTTTCTATTGCAAAGAAACGATTTTCGTACTATAATAGAATAGTAAATTGATCAAAAAAATCGGAGAAAGGCGTACAGATTATGTCTACCAGCTACGGAAAAAATATCAATATTTCCATTTTTGGCGGTTCGCACGATCCTGAGATCGGTGTTGTCGCCACGGGACTACCCGCAGGCTTTGCCTTTGATCGGGAGGAGCTTCTTTCCTTTCTTGCCCGACGCGCCCCCGGTAGCAGTAGTCTGACTACGCCGAGAAAAGAAGCGGACATCCCTGAATTTCTGTCCGGCGTGGACGAGGGAAATATTCTCAACGGGAAAACGCTTCACGCCATCATCCGCAATACCAATCAACACTCACAGGATTATTCCAACCTCTCCTTCGTGCCCCGCCCCTCTCACGCGGATTTTGCGGCGCGCATGAAATACGGAGAGCAGGTAGATCTTCGAGGCGGCGGACATTTTTCAGGCCGTCTGACCGCACCCCTTTGCATTGTAGGCGGCATCTGCCTTCAGTATTTGCGTCAAAAAGGGATTCATATCGCCGCACATATCTATTCCATAGGCGATGTGACAGATACTCCCTTTGATCTTGCCAACGTAGGCGATCGCGAAATGGCACTTTTGGCGCGGTCAAAATTTCCCGTTCTTCACGAACCCTCGGGAGAGCGGATGCGTACGCTAATAGAGAAGGTTCGCGCCGAGGGAGATTCGATCGGCGGCATCGTGGAATGCGCCGCTATCGGTCTGCCAGCGGGGCTTGGAGAGCATATGTTTGACGGAATCGAAAACCGTATTTGTTCCATCGTATTTGGAATTCCCGGTGTCAAGGGGATTGAGTTCGGAAACGGATTCGCCTGCGCTTCCTTACGGGGATCGGAAAACAACGATCCTTTTATCATTGAAGGCTCAGCGGTCCGCACCAAGACCAATCACGCGGGCGGTATTCTTGGTGGCATGAGCACGGGAATGCCTTTGGTATTCCGCGCCGCCATGAAGCCAACTCCTTCGATCTTCAAGGAGCAGGACAGCGTGGATCTGGTTTCCATGAAGCCCGTCAAGCTATCGGTCAAGGGCAGACATGATCCCTGTATCGTTCTCCGTTCGGTTCCCGTCTTTGAAGCAGTAACCGCCATCGCCATTTGTGATCTTCTGTCTGACAAAGACGCATCATCCCCCCTCTGAAAGGCATTTTCTATGAAACTGACTGCTCGGCATACGGTCAGAGCCAGTTATATCGGCTATCTGACCCAAGCCATTACCATCAATTTTGCACCACTGCTGTTTATTACCTTTGAAAATACCTACGGTATTTCTCTGGGTAAGATCAGTTTTCTGATCGCCATCAGCTTTCTGACGCAGCTGGGGGCAGATATTACTTGGGCAAAATTTGCCGAAAAATTCAATCCTCGCGCGGGCGCCATTCTGGCGCACGTATTTGCCGTGATCGGATTGACGGGCTTTGCTTACTTACCCGATCTTCTTCCCGATCCCTACGTCGGGCTCATACTGGCTGTCGTGCTTGCCGCCATAGGCGGGGGCATTGTCGAGGTATTGATCAGCCCCATCGTTGAGGCATGTCCCACCGAAAACAAAAGCTCCGCCATGAGTCTGCTACACTCCTTTTACAGCTGGGGACTTGCCGCGGTAGTCCTTCTCTCCACGCTGTTTTTCTCTCTTGTGGGAATCGAGCACTGGAGAGTGCTTGCCTGCCTATGGGCAATCATTCCCGCTGTGGGCGCGGTAGCATTTTGTTTCGTTCCTCTTTATCCCTTGGATTTTCCCCGCGAGGAGGATCTCTCCGAGCCCCAATCGCGCTCTCTGCTTCGCTCGGGCATTTTCTGGATCTTCTTTATTATGATGTTCAGCGCGGGTGCTGCAGAGCAAGCGATGGGACAGTGGGCTTCCAGCTTTGCCGAATCCGGACTTGGCGTCACAAAGACACTGGGAGATATTCTCGGTCCTTGTCTGTTTGCGATCCTGATGGGAATCGCCCGTGTGGCTTACGGCTGGTCGGGAGGACGTTTGAAGCTTCGCAATTTTGTCGTTTTCTCCGCTCTGCTCTGTATCGTTTCCTTTTTGATAGCCGCCCTATCCCCCTATCCGTTGCTCTCCCTGCTGGGGTGCGCCCTTTGCGGGCTGGCAGTGGGAATTCTCTGGCCCGGCACCTATAGTCTCGCCGCAGCCCGTATCCCTCACGGAGGCGTCCGTATGTTTGCCCTTCTTGCAATGGCGGGAGACATTGGCTGTCTGACGGGACCGACCGCCGCAGGCTGGATCGCCGAAGCATTTGGGAACAATCTTCGGATCTCGTTTTTGATCTCTATCATTTTCCCCGTCCTGATCTTGCTGATGGCATATCTGGGCTTTCGAACAAAGTCTAAAAAAAGGTAACCGCTACCCGTTTACCGAAAGGAATATTCTATGGAACTCAAGGATGTAAGAGAACAGATCGATCAGCTTGACCGCGAGCTTGTCGAGCTGTTCGTTCGTCGAATGAACTGCTCCGCGCAGGTCGCCGAATATAAAAGAAACAATCATATGCAGGTGTTGGATCCAGCCAGAGAACGAGCCTTGCTTGACAAGGTTTCGGAGCTTGCGGGGGAGGAATTTGAAGAATATACCCGCACCCTTTACTCTACCATTCTATCCCTTTCCCGCTCTTATCAGCACACGCGTCTGTCTGTGGAGTCCCCGCTGTACCGAGAGATCGTCTCTGCGCTGGAAAACACCTCTCCTCTCTTTCCCGACCGCGCGACCATTGCCTGTCAGGGAGTAGAGGGCGCCTATTCACAGATCGCGGCAGAGAGACTGTTCCGCGCTCCCAATATCCTTTTCTTTTCCAACTGGGAAAAGGTCTTTTCCGCCATTGAAGCAGGTCTTTGTCGTTATGGCGTGATCCCTATTGAAAACAGCACCGCCGGCTCGGTCAAACAGGTCTACGACTTGATGATCGACCGAAAATTCCGCATCGTTCGAACGGTCCGTATCAAAATCGACCACAACCTTCTTGCCAAGGACGGCGTCAAGCTCTCGGATATCCGTGAGATCTATTCCCATGAGCAGGCGATCAATCAATGCGCTTCTTTTCTGGCGACGCTCGGTCCCGACGTCAAGATCACCCGCGTAGAAAATACGGCAATGGCGGCGCAAATGGTAGCGCAATCCGATCGCCGTGACGTGGCGTCCCTTTCGTCTCGCTCCTGCGCGGCGCAGTACGGTCTTTCGGTGCTTCGCTCCTCGGTTCAGGATAATGGCAATAATCATACCCGATTCATCTGTATCACCAATCAAACCGAGATCTATCCCGGAGCAGACCGTACAAGTCTGATGATCGTTGCCCCCCACAAGCCGGGAGCGCTCTACCGCATTCTGTCTCGCTTCAATGCATTGGGGATCAATCTGCTGAAGCTGGAATCCAGACCGATCCCCGACCGAGACTTTGAATTTATGTTCTATTTTGATCTGAAGGCATCGGTTTATTCTCCGAAGCTTGCTCAGCTTTTATCCGAGCTGGAGGCAGAATGTGACGAATTCTCCTATCTTGGTTCCTACTCGGAGGTGATCTGATGAAGCGTGGATTTTCTCATATGCGATGCGCTCTGTTGGGAGAGCATCTGGGGCACACCTTTTCCCCTCGGATTCACAGTATGCTTGCCGATTATTCCTACGATGTAGTGGATATTCCCGCCGAGCAGGTAGAAGATTTTATGCGCAACGGAGGATATGACGCCTTTAACGTGACCATTCCTCACAAAAAAGCCGTCATTCCCTTTCTCGACCGCATTTCTCCCGAAGCCGCCGCAATCGGCTCGGTCAACGCCGTTGTTCGCCGCACAGACGGCACACTGGATGGCTACAACACCGATTATTTTGGCTTTGACGGAATGCTGACCGCATCGGGAATCGACGTCACCGACGCCAAGGTACTTGTACTGGGCAACGGAGGCGCTTCCCTGACTGTCTGCGCCGTGCTCCGTGATCGGGGGGCGCGGGAGATCGTCATATTCGATCGAAAAAACGCCACTCCCTATTCCGAGCTTCCCCTTCACACCGATGCGGATGTGATCGTCAACGCAACCCCCGTTGGAATGTACCCCAATAACGGTGCATCCCTCGTAGATCTTGACCTTTTCCCCAACTGTCGCGGCGTGGTAGATCTGGTTTACAACCCCCGCAGAACCGCGCTGATGCTGGATGCGGAGGCAAGGGG
>JAZNVA010000236.1:0-2918 GCA_045592565.1 Eubacteriales bacterium
ACGAGGAAATGTTCAAGTCAATGGAAGCGGATGATGAAACTGCAAAACAGATTGAAGAACAGAAGCGTATCATAGAGCTTTCAGATCAAAAGAAAAACAAGCTCTTGGAGCTTGTCACGACAGGCGCTATCACAACGGCAAATTTCAAATCCATGACCGCAACCTGCGACCGAGAGGTAGAGGAAGCGCAGAAAGCTCTCGCGGAGCTTGAGGAACAGTTATTCACCAAAGAGGAATACCGCAAGCATATCGGAGAGGTAAAAGCAAGGCTTGATGCAGCAATCAAGGATGCAAGTACAGGCATTATAACAAACGAATTCGTAGTTCAATATATTGACAAAATCTTCGTCACATTAACCGATGATGATACGGCGAAGCTTGAAATCAAGATATTTACGGGCAAAAGCACCGAAAAATGGCTTAAAAAGCTCAATGCACGGAGTAGAATTCGTACGGGTGTCACGTCTAAGAAGATGATCGAGAGCTACGAGAACTCCATGAAGTCCGGCAAGTAAGAGAATCGAAAAGAAAAACTAAACTCCTCGGATAGCCCGATTCCGACTCGGTCGGAAACAATAACCGCTTTCGGGTGCGACAAATCGGGAGGGACAGCCCCCTGGGGGTGTTCCTGCCCTCTTTTTTGAAAATAAAAGGAAATACCGTTGACAAATCAGAGCGAATGGGGTATAATATTGAGAGATAAACGCATTATGGAGGCATTATGACGATTTATGACGAGCTGGTTGCCAGAGGCTTGATCGCTCAGGTAACCGACGAAGCTGAAATTAAAGATCTGATCAACAACGGAAAAGCCGTGTTCTACATCGGCTTCGACCCTACGGCGGACAGTCTCCACGTAGGACACTTTATGGCGCTTTGCCTGATGAAGCGTCTGCAGATGGCGGGCAACAAGCCCATCGCCCTTATCGGTGGCGGTACCGCCATGATCGGCGACCCCTCGGGACGCACCGATATGCGCCAGATGATGACAGAGGAGACCATCGCTCACAACTGTGAGTGCTTCAAGAAGCAAATGAGCCGCTTTATTGATTTCTCCGAAGGAAAGGCGATCATGATCAACAACGCCGACTGGCTTCTTGATCTGAATTACATCAACGTACTGCGCGAGGTTGGCTCCTGCTTCTCGGTCAACAACATGCTCCGCGCCGAGTGCTACAAGCAAAGAATGGAAAAGGGACTCTCTTTCTTGGAATTCAACTACATGATCATGCAGTCCTACGACTTCTATCATCTCTACAAGACCATGGGCTGTAATATGCAGTTCGGCGGTGACGACCAGTGGTCCAATATGCTGGGTGGTACCGAGCTGATCCGCAGAAAGCTGGGCAAGGATGCATACGCCATGACCATCAACCTGCTTCTCAACTCCGAGGGCAAGAAGATGGGCAAGACACAGTCGGGCGCCGTTTGGCTGGATCCCGCCAAGACCTCTCCCTACGATTTCTATCAGTATTGGAGAAACGTGGCGGACTCCGACGTGCTCAAGTGTATCCGCATGCTGACCTTCCTTCCTCTGGAGGAGATCGATGCCATGGACAAGTGGGAGGGCGCGCAGCTGAACCGCGCCAAGGAGATCCTTGCCTTTGAGCTGACCTCTCTGGTACACGGTGAGGAGGAAGCCAAAAAGGCAGAAGCGGGCGCTAAGGCTCTGTTCGGAGCAGGTGCTGACGCTGAGATCCCCCAGACCGAGCTGAGCGAGGCTGATTTTGTTGACGGTGTGATCGACATCGGTACGATCCTTGTCAAGGCGGGATTGGTTCCCTCCAAGTCCGAGGCAAGACGCGCCATCGAACAGGGCGGCGTTTCGGTAGACAACGAAAAGATCACCGACGTACGCGCCACCTTCTCCCCCGCGGACGTGGACGGAAAGGTATTCCGCCGCGGTAAAAAGAGCTTCCGCAAGATCGTGGTTCAATAAAGCAAGTATAAAAAGAGATCCCCGAGGGATTTCCTCGGGGAGTTTTATTTGCTTTTTCGATCAGGTTCCCGTCTGGAGGGGTCCCCACTTGTCAGCGTCGTCGTTTTTATCCGAAGGTCTGATGGAAAAGCTTCCTTTTAACTCGCCGCAAACGACACATTTATCCTCCTGATCGTATTCGGGGTGCGTACATACCGTATAGCACTCGACACAGGTACCGTTGGAGTAGGTGGTATGCGCACATGCCGTTCCGCAGGTTCTGCAAACGCCGTTATTATAACGGGCATGCTGACAAACCTTATGACAAACGGTACATTCGCTGTTCTCCCAGTTATGAACGCACACCTTCTGACAGATGGTGCAAACGCCGCTGCCGTCCTCATAATTGTGGGCGCAGACCTTCTCACAGGATACACAAACGCCATTTGTCCAGCTATGTCCGCAAACGTGTCCGCAAACGGTACAGGTGCTGTTCTCGTAGTTGTGATCACAGCCGATGCCGCAGGTGGTGCAGACGCCGTTGTTGTATTGCTCGTGGGCGCAGGTCTTGCCGCACTCGGAGCAAACGCCCTCGGTATAATGCACGTGGGCGCAGACCTTATGACAGATTGAGCAGATATTGCCTACGTATTCGTGGGTGCAGATCGTGTCACACTTGACACAGACGCCGTACTGATTATACTCGGTATGAGGGCATGCCTTACCACAAACGGTACAATCTCCGTCCTCGTAATCTGTGTGAGGGCACGCCTCTCCGCAGACCTTACAAATGCCGTTCGCGTATTCGCTATGCAAACAAACCGCGCCGCACTTGGTACACAGGCCATTCGCGTAGGAGGGGTGCTGGCAGGCGGGCACATAGCTCGGATCCTTTTCTCCGCAGACGATACACACGCCATTGGCGTACATATGAGAGCAAGGCTTCTCAGAGCCCGACTCGGAGCCGCTCTCGGAGGAAGAATCTTCGCTGTCGTCAGTG
>JAZNVA010000237.1:0-9258 GCA_045592565.1 Eubacteriales bacterium
CAAGTCCATCGCGTGATACGCGTATGGACTTGCGGCATTTTATTTAATATAGCTTATATTTCAATCTCAAATTATCGGCGATCATGGCGATGAACTCGGAATTGGTGGGCTTTCCGCGGTTGTTTTGAATGGTGTATCCAAAATAAGAATTGAGGGTGTCCACGTCGCCGCGATCCCATGCCACCTCAATGGCGTGTCGAATGGCGCGCTCCACGCGGGAGGTGGTGGTCTGGTATTTCTTCGCCACGCTGGGATAGAGAACCTTGGTGACGCTGTTGATCATCTCGCTATCCCGAACTGTGAGTAGGATCGCCGTGCGGAGATATTGATATCCCTTAATATGAGCGGGAACGCCGATCTGATGGATAATGCGGGTGACCTGCGTTTCGATATCGGGGGTTCCGTCGCCCCGCTTCTCTCCGTTTGTATCCTCGCCTGTCTCTCCCGCGGCACGGCTTGCTGTCAGGGAACGGATATGCTGGCAAAGGCTTTCCATATTATAAGGCTTCAGGAGACAGAGGTCGGCTCCCGCGTGCGCTGCCTCCATAAAAATGCTTTGATTGGATACCATGGATACGATAATAAAGGCGGGAGGGAGATCATCTCCGAAATGCAGGGATTTACAGTTCCGCAGAACGCCGATCCCATCCAGCTTGGATAGCCAGATATCTAAGATCGCAACGTCGGGGTGGTATCGTCCAATTTTGATCAGAGCCTCCTCTCCATTGGTGGCTTCCTCTATGTTGACGAAGCCCGCGCGGCGAAGCTCACCCGCCAGAGCTTTTCGTTGCGCAGGATTCTCGTCGGCAATGAGTATTTTTGTTGTATTTTCCATTTCGTCCTCCAATTTTTGTATTTGATATTCATATTTTACCATATTTTGGTAAAAATATCAAGGTTTTTACAAAAATTTCCATTTGGATGAATGAACAAATTTTTGATTTCTTCCGATTCCTATTTTGGATAATAATTGTAAGAATTATACAAAAAAGTAAATAAAAGGAAATTAAAACAATGAAAAAGGGAGAATTTAGTTGAAAGATGATAAAGGAATAAACAAATATCCCCCCGTTAAACGGGGGGATTGGTTGATTAAAGAATGGTTCGAAGAAGCTCTGTGAGGTGCTTTGCCACGGTTTCATGTCCGTCCCGCAGGGGGTGAATGGGGGTTTTGGGAATCCAGCCGTAGGAATCAATAAACAGAATATCGGTTCCGTTCGTTTGGTTGTATTTCTCAATGAACTCGCCCAATACTTCGTGATGCGCTCCGCAGAAGGGGGAGAGTGAAATCAACTTGGCGGTAGGATTGAGTTGCCGTACGGTATCCAGCAAGGCTCTGTATCCTTCGGTAAAGGCGGCAGGGTCAGTTCCCCCGTCATTGGTGCCGTGGTTGATCAGAATATAGTCGGGCTCCTTGCGGGTGATGGGGGAACCGTGAAAATTGTATGGGTATGCATCGGGGGCTGCGGGAACCTTGCCTTGACCTGTTTTTGTGGCTCCTACGGCACCGTAGCCCATAAAGATGGGACGGAGATTTAGGGTTTCCGCAGTCAGCCACGCGTAGGTAGCACACACGTCGTCCTGATAGCAACGGTTGATGGCATCGTGATAGGATGCGGGCTCTTCTCCCACGAAGCCACGGTAATAATCCACGTCGATGAGAACGCCCTCGGTAATGGAGTCTCCCACAAATTCAATGGTCTTACGAGTATCGGGTTCGATGGGTAGCGGCTTCTCCGCGCTGGCGCCCACAAAGGATACCTTGCCTGTCAGGGGACGATACCAGCGGCGGTCGTTTTCTGTGCCGCCCTTGTAAATGATGCGAACTACGTGCTTTCCGTAATTGGGAACGGAAACCCGCAGATAACTGTCAACGGGTGTTTCCACACGAACACCGCCATCTACCTCGATCCAGAGATGAAGTCTTGGTGTAGCGTTGGTGATAACGTCAAAGTGAAAGAGCGCCATGTCTCCCTCAAAGGCAAATTCCAGATAAGAGCCTGTGGTAGTGGTCTCCGCATAAGCGGGATTGCTGACATCCCACCGCCCCGTCAATCGAATGGACGCGTGAGCATAGGATACGGTCATAGCGCTACCTCTCAGACGTTATAGCCCAGTGTACGCATATAGGCGAGAATGATATCCACGGTCTTTTCAAATCCGTATTTTGTGGTATTGATGCAGAGATCGTAGTTTTCGGGGGCATCCCATTCCTTGCCCGTATAATACTTATAGTAGCTTGCTCTGCCTCGATCCAGCTCTTCAATGCGGTTGTTGGCTTCTCTGGGATGGATACCGTACAGCTCGGTTACGTTGCGGATACAAGACTGACGGTCAGCATAGATCAGCAAACGAATGGCATTGGGATGATCCTTGAGAATATAGTCGGAGCAGCGTCCGATGATGACGCAATCCTGCTTTTCAGCCAAAGAACGAATGATCTTCGCCTGGTAGTTGAACAGATTGTCATCCGATGCGAACTCACTGCTGTCGGGGGGGATCAGCTTATAGCCGTAGCTACGGTTATAGCGCTTGAACAAGCTGGTTTTGACGTGCTCGTCGGCTTTTCCGAACAGCTCCACGTTAATTCCGCTTTCCTCGGAAGCGAGACGGATCAATTCTCCGTCATAATAGTTAATGTCCAGTCGCTCGGCAAGCATACGGCCGATGGTACGTCCGCCGCTTCCAAATCCTCTGGCGATGGTAATTACAAATTCGGGCATGGTTTTTCTCCTTTTCTTGCATGAAATAAAATACAGGGAGATTGCTGCTTCTATTATATCACGAAAGGACCCATCTGTCAAAGAAATTGTTGAAATTTTTAAAGTTTTTTTGTCTTCCCGTTGTCTTTCGTTGACAATTGTCCCGAAACATGGTACAATAGAGGAAACAAATGAGTAAGGAGCAAACCATGGCAAACGAAAAAGAGGTACGGATACGAATCAAATCGGTGCGATATGAGGTGGAGGAATCTCTGTTTTCTGATGAGAAGGATCGTATCGTGGCGGGAGAGGAAGCTCCCGTGGAGCCGGAAACGGTTCGGATCAATACGCTGGGAACCATGACGGTAGGGGATGGACGGGTAGAGATCCGATATGAGGAAACAAAGGCTACGGGAATGGACGGCTCCACCACAGCGGTGACCTATATGCTGGAGCAACCCGAGGTGGTGAGTATGATCCGAGAAGGAACCGTGTCCACCGCATTGGTATTTGAATCGGGGAAACGACATCACTGTGTTTACCGCACACCCATTATGCCCTTTGAGGTTTGTGTGCGGACGATCAAGGTGGAGAACCGCCTGATGGATACCAAGACACTGATGTTGGATTACGTGGTGGAGATCCGCGGCGCACGCGCTGAGAGAACAAAATTTTATATGGAGCTTCTTTCATAACAAAACGGATAGCCGATTTGGCTATCCGTTTTATATTATCCCAGCAGAATATCGGTGACCAGCATGAGGCAAAATCCCACGAGAAGGGCGTAGGTGGCTCCTCTCTGGTTTCCGTGAGCGTGTGTCTCAGGGATCATCTCATCGCTGATGACGTAAAGCATCGTTCCTCCTGCAAAGGCGAGAGCGAAGGGAAGGATCGCCGTGGAGATACTAACAGCGAAGAAGCCCAAAAGGGTCCCCACCACCTCCACAAGCCCTGTCAGCATAGCAAGAGCGAAGGTTCGCGCGGGCTTGATCCCCGCCGCCAGCATGGGACCGATGATCACCATGCCCTCGGGAATATTTTGAAGCGCGATTCCACCCGCGATGATGAGGGCTTGGGCGCTGTCACCCGAGCCGAAGCCTACTCCCGCGGCAATGCCCTCGGGGAGGTTGTGAATGGCAATGGCGGTTACAAAGAGGAGTACCTTTCCTACGTTGCCGTTGTGGTGAGGCTCGTCCTCAACCCCTGCCAGCTTATGTAGGTGAGGAACCAGCTTATCCAACAGATTCAGACAAACGGCACCCGCAAAGATACCCGCAACGGTCATCAGCAAGCCGTATTTTCCTCCGTACTCCAGAGAGGGAAGGATCAGTCCAAGCACGGCAGCTGCCATCATAACACCTGCGGCAAAGGAGAGGACGATATCGGAAAATTTATGGGACGCTTTTTTAAAAATAAAGCCAATGGCGGCACCGATGACGGTGGCGCCGCCCACACCGAGGGCGGTGAGCAAAACAAGAGTCATACTATCTCCTATTAAAGGCGCCCCCGCGAAATAACTCGGCGGGAGCGCAAATGTGATCAATAATTTTCTGCGTGGATCTCGAAATATGCCTTGGGGTGTGCGCAGGTGGGGCAGATTTCGGGAGCCTTGGTGCCAACCACCAGATGTCCGCAGTTGCGGCACTCCCAGACCTTGACCTCACTCTTGGCAAAGACCTCGGCAGTCTCGATATTCTTCAGCAGCGCGCGATACCGCTCCTCGTGGCTCTTTTCAATGGCGGCGACCAGACGGAATTTAGCGGCAAGCTCGTGGAAGCCTTCCTTTTCCGCGGTCTCGGCAAAGCCCGCATACATATCGGTCCATTCGTAGTTCTCTCCGTTTGCAGCCTCTACCAGATTATCGGCGGTATTGCCGATCCCTTGCAGCTCCTTGAGCCACAGCTTGGCGTGCTCCTTTTCATTTTCAGCGGTCTTGAGGAAAAGCGCCGAGATCTGCTCATAGCCCTCCTTCTTGGCAACCGATGCAAAGTAGGTATACTTGTTTCTTGCCTGAGATTCGCCTGCAAATGCCGCTTTCAGATTATCCTCGGTTTGGGTGCCCTTGTACTTGTTATCAGCCATCGTTTTGTTCCTCCTGATGATATTTATGCTTCCGAGAACATATCCTTGCCCACGCCGCACAGGGGGCAAGCGAAATCCTCGGGAAGATCCTCAAACTTAGTTCCTGCGGCAATGCCATTGTCGGGATCGCCGACTGCCTCATCGTATTCCCAGCCGCAAACGTCACATACGTATTTTTTCATAGTAATTCTCCTTTTTATTTTAATTTTTATTGAATCGGCTCAAAATCGGCGGCGCCGTGCTTGCACAGAGGACAAATAAAGTCCTCGGGCAGGGGATCGCCCTCGTAAACATAGCCGCAGATCTTACAAACGTAGCCCTTCTTTCCCGCCGTCTCGGGCTTGGGCTTTACGTGCTCATGGTAATAAGAATAGGTCATGGTTTCTCGATCCGACAGGACTCTTGCCTCGGTGACCGAGCAGATAAACATGCCGTGAGTATCCAAGTCTACGTATTGCTCTACCTTCAGGGACATGACAGAGTTGATATAGCGTGGCAGGAAGACCAATCCATTGTCGGTGCGAAGAGGCTCGCAATCCGCAAATTTGTCTACGTTTCTGCCGCTCTGGAATCCAAAGACCTGGAAAACCTTGAAGGGGGCTTCCACGGTCAGACAGTTGATGTTCATCTTACCTGTCTGTTTGATCACGTGGTGAGAATAATTGTCCTTGTTGATGGTCACCGCGATCCGATTTGGGGTATTGGTGACCTGTGTAACGGTGTTGACAATCAATCCGTTGTCTTTCTTTCCATCGTTGGAGGTGATCACGTAAAGACCGTAGCCGATCTTAAAGAGTGCGGTCAGATCGTTCTTGTTGGCGGTATCGTCCCGCTGAGCCAGATATTCGCGGCAAAGCTCATCGGAAAGGGAAGTCAGCTGATTACTGCTTTCCTCATTCAGCGCGGAAAGGATCCTCACGGTAGTATCCGTGTAGATCAGATTCTTGCAGGGCTCCAGCATCCCCTTCATTACCTTGGCGGCAAGGGGAGCCCAGCTTCCATTCTCAATGAATCCAACCGTACGGTTGCTGTAATTCCGTTCCACAAGATGGTGGATAAACTCCTTCATAAAAGGGAAAACATCGGCGTTATAGGTGGTGGTGGCAAGTATCAGCTTGCTGTAGCGGAAGGCATCCTCCACGGCTTCTGCCATGTCGCATCTTGCCAGATCGTTCACCACGACCTTGGGACACCCGCCCGCGCGAAGCTTTTCGGCGAGGATCTGTACAGCTTTTTTGGTGTTTCCGTATACAGAGGTATACGCGATCACAATGCCCTCCTCTTCAGGCTGGTAAGAGGACCAGATCTGATAGAGATTCAGGTAATAGCCCAGATTCTCGGTGAGGATCGGTCCGTGGAGCGGACAGATGATCTGAATGTCCAGTCCCGCCGCCTTTTTCAGGAGTGCTTGAACCTGTGCGCCGTATTTTCCTACGATACCGATATAGTAGCGTCTTGCCTCGCAAGCCCAATCCTCCTCGGCGTCCAACGCACCGAATTTCCCGAATCCGTCGGCGGAGAAGAGCACCTTGTCGGTGCTGTCGTAGGTCACAATGACCTCAGGCCAGTGGACCATAGGGGCGGTAACGAAGGTCAGAACGTGCTTACCCAGCGTCAGTGTGTCGCCCTCGCCTACAACCAGACGGCGGTCGGCATAGTCGTTTCCGAAAAAGTTTTTCATCATGGTAAATGCCTTAGCGGAAGCAACGATGGTGGCGTTGGGATACGTTTTTGCAAAATTGGCAACATTGGCGGAGTGGTCGGGCTCCATGTGCTGTACGATCAGGTAGTCGGGCGCCCGATTTCCCAGTACGCTCTGAAGGTTATCCAGCCACTCGTGTGTGAAGTTGGCATCCACGGTATCCATAACGGCGATCTTTTCATCCAGAATCACGTAGGAGTTATACGCCATTCCGTTGGGAACCTCATACTGTCCCTCAAAGAGATCGATTTTGTGGTCGTTGACGCCCACATAGTGAATGTCTTTTGTAATATTCATGGTCATACCTCAATGCATATTGATCTTGATAGAATTAGTATACCACAACATGGAGGGATTTTCAAGAAAAAATAAAATTTTTCTCGAATTTAATTGTGAAAATGATCGATTTTATTTTCAAAAAATGGAGAATGGTCCTGCTTCTTTTAAAAGCATGCTCCGTTTTTACAATCCTCTACGGAGTCCCCGCGAAAGCAAATTTCGTTGGGGCACGGGTTCCCTTGAAAAAAGGTCACCAGATTGGAGACGGTTGTCTCGGCAATGTTTGCCAGCGCTTCCTCCGTAAGAAAGGCTTGATGAGAGGAAACGATCACGTTGGGCATGGAGATGAGACGCGCCAAGGTATCGTCCTCCAGAATATGCCCTGAAAAATCTTCAAAAAACAGATCGGATTCTTCCTCATATACGTCAAGGCAGGCGGCGCCTACCTGTCTTGCCTTGATGGCGGCAAGCAGTGCTTCCGCATCAACAAGAGCGCCCCGTGACGTATTCAATAGAACGACACCCTTCTTGCATTGCTCCAAGGTGGAGGCGTTGATGATATGATAGGTCTCCTCGGTCAGGGGGCAGTGAAGGGAGATCACGTCACTTTCCGAAAACAGTGCTTCCAGCGGCACATACCGTACGGTGTCTCCGTTGTCCAATCCACTCGCGGGAAATTTGTCATATGCCAGAACCCTCATGCCGAAGCCTCTGCAGATATCGATGAATACCCGACCGATGCGCCCCGTTCCGATGACACCCACGGTCTTTCCGTGCAGGTCAAAGCCCGTCATTCCCGCCAGACTGAAATTGAAATCTCGGGTACGGATATACGCCTTGTGTATGCGGCGAACCGAGGTGAGAAGCATCGCCATGGTATGCTCCGCTACCGCGTAAGGGGAGTAAGCGGGAACGCGGAGCACGTGGATCCTTCCGTACGCGTGGCGCATATCCACATTGTTAAAGCCTGCGCATCGAAGGGCGATCACACGAACCCCCATCTTGCACAGACTGTCCATGACTGTCGCGTTCACGGTGTCATTGACAAACACACAGACGCCGTCATATCCCTTGGCAAGCTCTGCGGTGTCCTCCGTCAGCTTGGTCTCAAAAAATTTAAAAACGATACCCGCCTCCTTGCCGTAGCGCTCAAAGGAAGGCAGGTCATAAGATTTGGTATCAAAAAAGGCAATTTTCATAATCCATCTCCTTGTGTTTTACTATTAGTATCGCATGATTTTCTCAAAAAAATAAATTTTTCCATCAAAAAAGGGAGATCCCTGTTCGATCTCCCTTTTTGATTGTGTTATGGATTGTCACAAAAATACAGAAGCGCTTGACGGTAGCCTTCAAACCCCAAGCCACAAATGGTTTTCTTGGCGACGAGGGAAACAAAGGAGTGCTTGCGGAATTCCTCGCGGGCGTGAATATCCGAAAGGTGAACCTCCACAGTGGGGAGCCCCACCGCCTTCAGCGCGTCGAGGATCGCCACACTGGTGTGGGTATAAGCGGCAGGATTGATGATGATCCCATCGTAGCTGCCGTATGCTTCTTGAATGGCATCCACGATCGCCCCTTCGTGATTGGATTGAAAAAGCGTGACCGTGTGTCCCAGCTCTTTTGCGCTGTTGCGGATAAAGTTCTGCAAGGAGGAAAAATCCTGCTTTCCGTAAACATCGGGCTCACGGATGCCGAGCATATTCAAATTTGGTCCGTTGATGACAAGAAGATTCATATACTTATCCTTTCTTGTGCTGTTCATAGGCGGAGATAATGAGATCGGCGGTCCTATCCACCATCTCCGTGCTGTCTGTCGTTAGATCGGCAAAGCGCTCATAGGCGGATCGGCGCGCTTCGTAAAGGGCTTCGGGCGAGCTTTTTTGAGATAAGGGCCTGCCGTCCTTCGCCAGCTTGTCCAATGCGCGGCGAAGATATACGATCACGCCGTTTTGGTGCAACGGCGCATAATTGCGCTCGTAGGTTACCGCGCCGCCTCCGCAGGCGATCACGGCGCCGCTCTTTTTCCCCAGCGCACAAAGGATCTCGTGCTCCATTTCTCGAAACCGCGCTTCTCCCATTGTCTCAATGATCTCGGCGGGTGTCTTTTGATAGGTAGCGGTAAATTCCTCGTCGGCGTCAAAAAAAGGACGCTTCATTTTTTCTGCGATCGCCTTGCCTACCGTGCTTTTTCCACAGCCCGGCATACCGATCAGGATCAAATTGTGGGTATCGGCAAGGATCTGCTCGGTGACAGAGTCGATGACTCCGTCCTCCGATTTCTCGTCCGTAAAGTATTCCAGCGCCTTGACGGCTTGCGCCACCAGCATATAAAGCCCGATGGCGCAGGGGATACCCCTTGCCTCCGCATCCAGCATCAGCGCGGTTCTGCGGGGGTTGTAAACCAGATCTACCACGCCGCGACAGTTGGGGAAAAGGTCAAGATCTACGAGGGATGCACCGTTATTGGGGTACATTCCAACGGGGGTTGCGTTG
>JAZNVA010000238.1:0-2858 GCA_045592565.1 Eubacteriales bacterium
TGTACGGCAACCCCGAAACCACCCCCGGCGGACGGGCGCTGAAGTTCTATTCCTCGGTTCGGATCGACGTGCGCAAGACTGAGCAGCTCAAGCAGGGTAACGACATTTACGGAAACCATGTGCGTTGTAAGGTGGTGAAAAATAAAGTCGCGCCTCCTTTTAAAACAGCCGAATTCGATATTTTGTACGGAAAGGGAATTTCCCGCTCGGGAGAAATTATCGATTACTGTATCGCGTTGGATATCATCAAAAAGAGCGGGTCTTGGTTCTCCTATAATGGGGAGCGGATCGGTCAGGGCAAGGATAATGTGAGAAAGCTGATCGAAAGTGATCCCGCGTTTCTGGCAGAGCTGGATGCGAAGATCCGTAGCATGAAGGATCAACTTCCGGAGGGCGAGGATGAGTTTGAACTGGACGACGATGAAGACGAATTCGATATCCGTACCGTGAAAGAGGACGAGGAATTCTGATGAAGATTTCGATCCTATCCTTCTCCGCTCGCGGAGAGAGTGATGTTGCGGTCACCTTTGAGCTATGCGAAGGGGAATACACGCAAAAAGAGACCTTTTTGCTTCCAATCTCTGCGGTTGCGGATATGCGCCTGGCTCGAGGAGAATGCAGTCAGGATCGCTATGAGGAGATCAGCCGCTGTGCGCAAGTACATCAGGCAGTAAAAAGGGGATTGTACCTTCTGGGATACGGTTCCTGCTCCCCGCGTGCGCTATGTGGAAAGCTGGTTGCTAAGGGAGTTTTGCGCGAGATTGCCGAGGAAGCAGTGGACATTCTGAGCCGCGACGGATATCTGAATGAATTTTCCGATGCTCTTCGTGAAGCGGAGAGATGCGTTTCCAAGGGATGGGGGGAAAGAAGGATCGTTGAGACCTTGCGAACAAAGAGGTTTTCACAGGAATCGATCCGATGCGCGATGGAACAGCTGGAAGCGGATGGCGTGGATTATGTTGAGCTTTGCGCCGAGCTTGTGTGTAAGCGTTGCGATGAGATCCCTGCAGAGCCCAAGGATCGGCAAAAGCTGATCTCGTCTTTGATGCGGTACGGCTTTTCTGCCGCGGAGATTCGTGAGGCGTTTGCAATTTTTCGAGAGAAAAAAGGAAGCGACTGAAGACAGTCGCTTCCTTTTTTTTATGGAATGGCTCGATATCCGTTGAGACCATAGGTTTTCATCAGTGCGGGATAATCCTTGAAAGCGTAGTTGAAATCCACCTTTTGATCCATGCCGCTTCCTTCGATCACGCCGTGTTGGGTATATTGCCATAGCCCCACTTGCGCTCCGTATTTTTGTGTATCCCATATAAAGAAATTGTCGGAGGGGAGAATTTTGTGCGCGGCTTCGATCGCCGCAAATTCTTCGTCGCTCATCCCCTGCTTCTGATAGGGGTCCTCAGGATATCTGGCGTACCACAATTCTCCATATTCCTTGAGAAGATCGGCATCCAGATAATTGGTGAGCCAGCTGTTGTTGCTGTAAAGCGCTCCGTAGTATCCCGCCTCGCGGAGCGTGCGAATGAAGGCGATACAAGTAGCGGTCAGTCGCTCCTTTCGTTCTGAGGGCGTTTCCTCCGAGCCGTCGGGCGTGAGCAGACAGCTGTCATCTTCCATGTCAAAATAAATGGGGTATTCGAATTGCTTTCCGTCCAGCCAGCTGAGAAGCTCGTTTGCCTCCTCGATGGCTTGCTCCGCGGTTTTTGCGTAGGAATAATAATAGGCACCCAGATCCATGCCCGCCGCCTTGGCATCGGCGTAATTCATTTCAAAGGTAACGTCCTTGGTTCCCGTGTACCCCGCTCGCAGAATGGCAAATTCAAAGCCGGCGGCTTGAATGACCTCCCAATTTAAGCTTTCATACAGGGCGCCGTCTGCGCTTTTGGGGGAATTGTTCCAATAGGAGACGTCAATTCCTTTTGCAAGAATTTTTGTTTGCGAAACGTATGCATTTGTGTATAGATCGTGGTAGAGCAAGTGGTTTGTAAATTCGTGCTGACAATTGGAGCAATGCTGTCTTATCACTCCTTGCTCGCTGGGAGAAGGATGAAGAATATACGTGGTCCTCATACTGTGTCCCGTGGGAGAGGTACGGTCGGCAATGTAAGTCAGATCACACGCCTCGCAGGAATAAAGTGTATATCCCGCCTCGGTACAGGTTGGAGCGTGGATCTCCTTTGTCAGCGTATGCCCCTTGGCAGAAAGTATTTCGCTCTTGACACGATGCTCGCATACCGAGCAAGTGCTGATGACGTGACCGTCTTGCTCACAGGTGGGAGCCATTGCCTCGTTCTCATAACTGTGACCTTTTGGCGGACAAAAGCTTCCTTTATATATATACCCACAATCGCAGGAATATTCTGTGTATCCCTCTGCCGTGCAAGTGGGCTCGACTTTGTTTTCTGTCAGGCTGTGTCCGAGGGGAGGGGTTCGGTCGGTTTTGTATTCTTCCTTGCAATCCTGACAAACGTGAAGTGTATAGCCTTCTTTATCACAGATCGGGGGGATCTCCTCCGTGGTTTGATTCGTGTGTTTGCAAGTCTTACCGCATGACACCAACAAAATGGGCAGAATGCAGACCAGCAGACAGGTGAGCGGGAAAAGAAATTTTCTCATAGGGTAACTCCTTTGCATAAACAAAAGAAAAAAGGGGACTCTAAATTTATGGTTCAATTATAGCAGATAAGGAGGACTTTGTCAACGAAGCATTTTGTCGAAAATAGGCATTTTGAAAAAAATGAAAAAAGTTGAAAAAACTTTTGAAAAAGTACTTGACAAGCTAAAAAGGTTGTGATATAATAGTCAAGCTGTCCACAAAAAAAGGGGACAGAGATGGTCATTGAAAATTGAACAACAAG
>JAZNVA010000239.1:0-6181 GCA_045592565.1 Eubacteriales bacterium
TTCATGATATTACCGGGCATGGGGGCCTTAACCGCAACAGCGCCTGCCTTGCCTGCGGGGGCTGCCGCGGGTGCGGGAGCTGCCGCGGGTGCGGGAGCTGCTACGGGTGCGGGAGCTGCTACGGGTGCGGGAGCTGCTACGGGTGCGGGAGCTGCTACGGGTGCGGGAGCTACGGGAGCAGCATAAACGGGTGCGCCGCCTGCAACCTCCTCAACGTTTACTACGTAAGTTACGCCATTTACAGTGATATTATAAGTCTTCATTTTGATTACCTATCCTTTCAATCGTTCAATATAAATAGTTACCTAAAACCTTATTTTCTCGCGTTCCATGCGCGACCGCTCGATCGCTTAAAGGAAACCACACGGAATCCGCCCTCGGAGCCCTCCTCGGCGCGGTATGCGGCAACTGCCGCCGTCAGTACGGCAATCAACTCCGTGCTGTTGTCCGCCTCATACGCCTGAATGCTTGCGGCAATCACCGCGGAGATCGCATCATCAGGGGTGGAAGCGGGAGCGGGGGTAGCTGCCTTCTTTTCTTTGTTTTCTTTTGGTTCCTTAGGCGCTTTCGGCTCTTTGGACGCCTTGGAGGTCTTTCCGGCAAAAACCAGTTTAAAAACCGTCAATACAGCCCACAAGAGACCAAGAACCGCAAATATCATTCCCATTCCCAACAAGGTCATCTCTCCGGCATACTGCCATGCATCCCCGGAGAAGGGAGTAAAGGTTCCGTTGTCTCTGATCGCAAGCGCAAAGGATTGTAATACGTTCAAACTCATGAGAAAACCTCCCGATCAAAGGGGCAGATTCGCGTGCTTGCGCGCGGGGGTTCCCTCCGCCTTTGCGGCAAGCATATTCAGTGCCGCGCAAATTCTTTGACGAAGCTCGGCGGGATCTACGATATCATCGATCTCTCCTGCATCGGCAGCCTCTGCGGCAGATGCGCACTTCTCTTTCCATTCGGTCTCCAGCTCCTCGCGGCTCTTCTCGCCTACCTTGCTGTTCCATACGAAAGCAACGGATGCCTCAGGAGACAGAACGCTGATGCAAGCGGTGGGAAGCGCCAGAGCGATGTCTGCGCCCACTGCCTTCGAGCCAAGCAAAGTAAACGCCGTTCCGTATGCCTTGCCAAGCACCACAGTTACCTTTGCATTCTCGGATGCGGTATACGCCATAGCCAATCTTGCAAGCTCGGAAGCGTAGGCTCCGTTCTCCGCCTCTGCGGAAACGTCCAAGCCCTCACTGTCTACCAACGTGACCACGGGAATACCGAAGCTGTCACAGAAGGACACCATCTTTGCGGCAACTCTCGCCGTTTTGATGTCAAGGATTCCCTTCTTTGCGGGATTGGAAGCAACCACACCCGCAAGCACACCGCCAAAGCTACCGAAGCCGAACACCGCATTCTCGGTATAGTCCGCATAAACCTCAAGAAAGCTTCCGTCATCGGCAAGGGTGCTCAGAAGGCTCTTGATCTCGTAAGTCTCCTCAACGGTAACCGCGCGATTCAAACTGTCAGCCGACTCCACAAAAGCGCTGTCCGCGTTATTCTGAGGAAGAAGCGCTACCAGTTCACGAACATATCCAAATGCAGCTGCCTCGTTCTCTGCCTCGTACGCGGAAAGTCCCGTTGCCACTGCGGAATCGGTCTTTCCAACTACAAAGGAGGGATTCACGAAGAATTCGGACTTTTCCTTTACGGTTACAACAAAATCAAACATCGATGCAGCAACCGCGGAGGATCCGCCACATACGCCGTCGATCACAGCGATCTGAGGAATCACTCCCGATGCATCAGAAATATTCTTCATAAGCTTTCCATAAGCCGCCAGAGCCTGCGCACCGTCATAAACGATCGCTCCGGCGCTGTCAAAGACACCGATCACAGGCGCGCCGTTCTTGATCGCCAGGGCATAAAGCGACGCGATCTTTTTCGCGTGGCGTTCACCGAACGCCCCCTTGGTTCTTCCGCTATCCTGAATGAAAGCAAATGTCAGCTTTCCTTCCACAGCACCGTAACCGCATACTACGCTCTCAAATTCAGTCTGAGAATCGGTACGCTTCGTGTAGGCGCCAAGTTCAACGAAGGTTCCCGAATCAAAGATCGATTCCAGTCTTGCCTTCGACAAGCCGTACACTTTTTCGTCAATTTGCACCATAAATTTGCCTCCGTTTTGTACATTTGGGGAACATTCTCTTTGTGTCATAACACACAAACCATTTTACCCCAATTTTAAATTTATTGTATCATATTGTCAATCATTTTGCAATATCTGCGAGATTTTCCTTTTGTTAATTTTATGTGAACAAGCAAAGAAACGTCTTTATCATATTGCAAATAAAACGGACATATATTGGAAGCAGAAAATATATCCACCGTCAAGAAAGAGAGGACCCCGCATGAAACGTCAATTTGCGCACAACCATATGCAACGATCAGGCTCCGCCTCCGAAAAAGGATTGGGAAACCTATCCGGACTGCTCAAAAGCAGTTTGATCGGTACGGGCGGCGGTTTGCTTTCTTGCCTTTTGCTTCTGTTGATCGGAACGGCGATATGTCTCTGCTCTGCAAATCCTCACAAAATAATTCTCCCCACAGGCCTGGCAATCCTCTATCTTTGCGCCATCATCGGGGGCTTTATCTCCGCCCGTCACCACCAATGCGCTCCTCTCCCCTGCGGTGCGCTTTGCGGAGCTTTGCTGCTTCTTGTCTTTTTATTCGTATCTTTTTTTCTTGATGAAAAGAACGGACATGAATTTTCCCTCATTCTTTCCTTATTGCTTCGTGCGCTGATCCCCTTTTTTTCCATTCTGGGGGCACGCATAGGATTGAAGCAAAAGAAAATCCATCGTCGAAATAAAAAGAAATGATAAAAAAGAATTTTTACTTTTCTCTTGAAATTTCAATTTTTTTGTGATATAATATACCAAATTGTAAGATAGAGGCGCGAAAACGATCAGTACTCCGAGTAAATGGACGGATTCCAACGGAGAAAAGGCGTTTTTGCCGAAATCGGTCGGGAGAACCGTCTCCCTATCGGTTGGTGTTCCGCAGAATATGCGTCGCACTGTCACAACCTTTTGTGGAGCGCTATCATACCGTTTGGTATTACCGTAATGCGCTTGCATTACGGATTTTTTATTTTCAAGGAGGATTGTATGTCAAAAGCAAAAAAAATCACACTTATTGTGGCTGCTGTGATCATGCTGGCACTGTTGGTTGTTGCCGGTATCACGGGTGCCGCAAACGGAACGGTTGACTGTCCCGACTGTGACGGAACGGTTGCCGATTGCGAAACCTGCGGCGGTGAAGCTACCGTACGCGGAACTCTCTGGGCGCTCTTGCCCCCTGTCATTGCCATCGGACTGGCTCTGATCACCAAAGAGGTTTACAGCTCGCTCTTTATCGGTATTCTTTCCGGAGCGCTGCTGTATTCGGATTTTTCCGTCACGGGAACCATGGATGCGATCATTGACAACGGCTTGATCTCTGCTGTTGCCGATAGCGCGGGTATCTTCATTTTCCTGGTTGAATTGGGCATCATCGTCGCTCTCATCAACAAGGCAGGAGGCTCTGCAGCCTTCGGTAATTGGGCAAAAACCCATATCAAGACTCGCGCGGGCGCGCAGGTCGCCACTTTTGTCCTTGGTGTCTTGATCTTTGTGGACGACTATTTCAACTGTCTCACCGTAGGATCCGTTATGCGCCCTGTAACTGACAGCAAACGCATTTCCCGCGCAAAGCTCGCCTACATCATTGACGCGACCGCCGCTCCCATTTGTATGATCGCTCCCATCTCCAGCTGGGCTGCCGCTGTTTCCAGTTATGCGGAGGAAGGTCAAGGACTGAAGCTCTTCATTCAGGCAATTCCCTTCAACTTCTACTCGATCCTGACCTTGGTATTTGTGGTTACCATCGCCATTATGAACGTAGATTATGGCTCCATGCGGATCCACGAGCTGAATGCCATTGAAAACAACGATCTCTACACCTGTGGCGAGAAGAACGAATCCGCCGAGGTGATTCCCTCCACCAAGGGACGCGTGATCGATCTGATCCTGCCCGTCCTTATGCTGGTAGCTTCTTGTGTATTTGCTCTGGTTTACGTTGGCGGAATCTTCGACGGAGCAAGCTTTGTTGACTCCTTTGCCAACACCGATGCAACGGTTGGTCTGCCTTGGGGCGGTCTCTTTGCTCTGGTTCTGATCGTCATTTATATGCTTTGCCGCGGTCTGATCTCCTTCAAGGAGTCTATGGAGTGTGTACCTCAGGGCTTTATCGCCATGGTACCCGCAATTCTGATCCTGACCTTTGCTACCGCATTGAAAAATATGACGACCGCATTGGGCGCAAAGTATTATGTAGGAGATGTGATGCAGGGACAAGCCGCCGCTCTCGGCGCATTCCTCCCCGCCATCATCTTCCTGGTTGCCTGTGTTCTGGCATTCTCCACAGGAACCTCTTGGGGTACCTTCGGTATTCTGATTCCCATCGTTACCGCCATCTTCCCCGCAGATTCCATGCTCCTTATCATCGGTATGTCCGCATGTCTTGCGGGTGCAGTCTGCGGTGACCACTGCTCTCCCATTTCCGACACGACTATCATGTCCTCGGCAGGCGGTCAGTGCAATCACCTCAACCACGTATCCACTCAGATGCCCTATGCCATTACCGTTGCGGCGATCTCCTTTGTAATGTTCCTGGTTGCGGGTGCCCTGCAGACCGTGATCACCGGCTTCGCGCTGAACGCGGCGATCTGTCTTGCTCTCGGTGTTGTACTTACGGTTGGAACTCTGTTCGTCATCAAAATGATGCAAAAGAAAAAATCCGCGTAATCAAAAAAGAAGCGGTCACCCCATTGGGGTGACCGCTTCTTTTTATGCTTTCAAAACTTCAAGTATCAAACGGACAAACCGCTCAAAGGAAGCGACGTTCATAGCCTCCTCCGGGGAGTGCAGATTGACGATATCGGGACCGCAGGATACCATATCCATATCGGGAACTGCTTTCTTAATATATCCGCATTCCAAGCCTGCGTGGATCAGCTCAATCCTGGGAGGAGCACCGTACAACCGACAATAGGCGGCAACGTAATCCTCACGAAGCTTGGATTCCTCGGAATACTCCCACCCAGGGTAACGGTTATAATGCTTGGTTCGCGCCATCAGATTGGTAGCAAAGCCGTCCAGCTCTGCGATGGAATGATCCAACAAGCTATCCTCCGGAGAACGGGAAGAATAAACAAATTCCACGATTCCCTCATTCGTGGAAACAATCCCCAGATTTCGTGAATACCGTACTGTTTTTACGTTATAGTTTTTCAACACGCCACTGACTACCGCGTGAAGCATATTCAAGGCTCGACGGGTGCTGTCCTTATCCATGGCGGGATCGTCGCAAACGTATTGAACGCCATGCAGGAAAAAGTTTTTATCCGCCGGACAAAGCTCCGCCCTGATCTTTCTTTCGATCTCTGCAATACGAGGCAAGATCGATCCGCTATTGGGAACCAGAATAACAGCCTCTGCTTCTCGGGGGATGGCATTATCCTTTGTTCCGCCCTGAATCGAAATCAGACGAAGCTCAGGTTCCTCTACCAACAGATCCATCAACACACGCCCCATCACCTTGGTGGCATTGGCTCTTCCCTTGTCGATATCCTCTCCCGAATGTCCGCCGCAAAGCCCGCCGATACGTAAGCAGACCGTCTCTCCGACGTTCCAGGCAGAACGCATGATCATCATTTGAATAGATGAACGTACACCGCCCGCGCAACCTACGATAATACAGCCCTCATCCGCGCTGTCCATATTCAGCATACGGCGTGCGGTGATATGGCTGAAATCAAAGGCTCTGACACCGTCCAGACCGACCTCCTCACTGACGGTAAACAAGCACTCCAAACGTGGATGCTCCTCTGCCATACCATCCAGGAGCGCCAACATAATAGCCACAGCTACGCCATTGTCCGCCCCAAGAGTCGTTCCTCTGGCGCGAAGCCAGCCGTCCTGCACGTAAAGCTCGAGGGGATCCTCCAAAAAATCATGCGCGACGCCCTCGTTCTTCTCACATACCATGTCCACATGTCCCTGAAGGAGCATAGGTTCACAATCTTCATGTCCCGCGGTTGCAGGGCAATGAATCAGCACGTTTCCCGCCTCATCCCGAAGATATCGTAAGC
>JAZNVA010000240.1:0-10715 GCA_045592565.1 Eubacteriales bacterium
GGACCGCCTGCTGCCGGAGGGCTTTGCCGTACCGGAGGGACGAACCAAGCCCTGGGGAACGGCCCATGCGGTGCTGTGCGCGGCAGAAGAAATCCACGGACCCTTTGCGGTGATCAATGCGGATGATTTTTACGGACATCATGCCTATGCGCTTCTTTCCGAGCATTTTTCAAAGGCGAAGAACGGGGAGTACTGCATGATCGGCTACATTCTTGAAAACACACTGACGGAAAACGGCACTGTTTCCAGAGGAATTTGCGAGGTGAACGGGGAAGGATATCTGACCGACGTGGTGGAGAGAACTACCATTTCCCGTCGTGGAGACGTTGCGGTGAATACGGAAGGCGGAAATGAGATTGAGATCCCACTGAATGCCATTGCTTCCATGAACTGTTGGGGCTTTACTCCCGATATTTTTGACGGTGTTGCGGAAGGCTTCGCGCAGTTCTTGTCCAAGCTTCCCGAAAATCCGAATCCCCTGAAGTGCGAATATTATTTGCCCTTTGCCGTTCGTGAGCTGATGGAGAAAAAGGCTTGCAATGTGAAGGTGTACGAATCGCAGGGAGCTTGGTACGGCGTGACCTATCATGAGGATAAGGAAAAGGTCAAGGCAAGTATTCTTGCGCTGAAGGAAAACGGAACCTACCCCGAGAAGCTTAGTCAATAATCGATCTAACCAATAAAAAGGAGAAATCACCATGGCAATTTTAATTACGGGTGGCGCGGGCTTTATCGGCTCACACACTTTGGTGGAATTTTTGGAAGCGGGCAGAGAGCTCGTGGTCGTCGATAATTTTATGAACAGCAAGCCTGCTTCTCTGGAACGGGTGAAGCAGATCACGGGAAAGAATTTTAAATTTTTTGAGTTGGATCTTCTTGATAAGGAAGCGCTTGATCGGGTGGTTCGTGAGAACAACATTGAAAGCTGTATTCATTTTGCGGGGCTCAAGGCTGTCGGCGAATCCTGCCAAAAGCCTCTGCTGTATTACCATAACAATATTACGGGGACATTGAATCTGTGTGAGGTCCTCTCCAAATACGGCGCAAAAAAAATCGTATTCAGCTCTTCCGCTACCGTGTACGGAAAGCCTGCAAGTGTGCCGATCACCGAGGATTTCCCGCTGTCTACCACCAATCCGTACGGAGAGACTAAGCTGATGATCGAGCGGATCCTTTCCGATCTGTATCAGTCCGATCCCGAATGGAGTGTTTCCATTCTTCGGTATTTCAATCCGATCGGCGCCCATAAGAGCGGTTTGATCGGCGAGGATCCTCAGGGAATCCCCAACAATCTTTTGCCTTACGTATCTCAGGTAGCCGCGGGACGAAGAGAGTGTCTGTCTATTTTCGGCAACGATTACAATACCCACGACGGAACGGGTGTGAGAGATTATATTCACGTGGTTGATCTGGCTCGCGCTCATCTGAAAGCGATCGAGCGGGCTGAGAAGGTAACGGGCGTGGAGCATTTTAACGTAGGAACCGGTGTGGGTTATTCGGTTCTGGATATTGTTCACGCATACGAAAAAGCTACGGGCGCTACGGTAAAATATAAATTTGTCGATCGTCGTCCCGGGGACATTGACGAATGCTATGCCAACCCAACCAAGGCAAAGGAAATCTTGGGCTGGAGCGCGGAATACAACATCGAGGATATGTGTCGGGATGCTTACCGTTGGCAGACGAAAAATCCCTTTGGCTACGATCGATAATTGAGGTGAAAAATGAGCATTGCAAAAGAGCGGTTCGGTATACTTTCAACGGGTGAGACGGTATTTGCCTATACCCTGAGAAACACGAACGGAGTGTCAGTGAAGATCTTGAGTTACGGTGGAACT
Organism: Eubacteriales bacterium; assembly: GCA_045592565.1. Taxonomy (GTDB): domain Bacteria; phylum Bacillota; class Clostridia; order Oscillospirales; family CAG-272; genus HGM12713. The sequence goes on from JAZNVA010000240.1 coordinate 1,839, forward strand.
ATTGTTCAGATTCGTGTTCCCGACCGAAACGGGGCTTTTCGTGACGTGGTAGGTGGATATGACGATCTTGCTTCTTATGAATTCGGTGACGGATATCAGGGGGCGCTCATCGGGCGGTTTGGCAATCGAATTGCCAAGGGAAAATTCACGTTGGATGGAAAAGAATACAGCCTGTACATCAATGATGGGAACAACCATCTCCATGGTGGAAAGCACGGCTTTAATGCCAAGATCTGGGACGTGACCGAGGAGGATGGTGACGAGCCAGCCCTGATCCTTCATTTGATATCCCCCGATGGTGAGGAGAATTATCCCGGCAATCTGGATCTGACTGTTACCTATCGGTTGACCGTACAGAACGGGCTTGTCATTCATTATACGGCAACCACGGACAAAACAACGCTTGTTAATTTGACCAATCATACCTATTTCAATCTTGGTGGATTTGATTCGGGAAGTATTCGTTCCTTGCGACTTTGGCTGGATGCGGATACCTATCTGCCCACATCTGCGGATTTAATCCCCACGGGTGAGATTCGCTCAGTCGAGGGTACCCCCTTCGATTTTCGGGTAATGAAGGAGATCGGCAGGGATATTGATGCAGAGGATACCGATCTTCGACAGGCTGGTGGATACGATCACTGCTTGAATTTTACGGTCGATGAGCGACGCGAGCCGATTCTTCGGGGAGAGCTTTATGATCCGACAAGCGGCAGAGCCATGGAGATCTATACCAATCATCCCTGTGTTCAGCTGTATTCGGGTAATTTCCTCAAAAATGAGAAATTCCCGTTTAAGGGAGAATACGGACAGCGTGTCCAAACGCTTCTTTGTCTGGAAACGCAAGCAATGCCCGACAGCATTCATCACGAAAACTTTACTGACTGTGTTCTGAGAGCGGGAGAGGTATATGACTATACAACCGAGTATCGCTTTTCCGTTAAATAAAATCAATGAAGCGCCTGCGAGAAATTCTCGCAGGCGCTTTGTCATGGACAGCGTTCTCTTTTCATATATTGTTTTGAGGTGATGCATATGAAAAAGAGAACCGTTCGAATCATGAAATCGTTATCTGTTTTGTTGGTTTTCCCACTTTTGTCCATATCCTTTTTTCTTCCGTTGTCGGCGCAGGATACAACGATGTCCATTAACACAGCAGTTGGTCAATTTGACTGTAAATCGGCAATTTTGATGGAAGCGTCCACCGGCAAGATCCTGTATGAACAGAATCCCGATGAGGCGCTTCCTCCTGCATCCGTTACAAAGGTCATGACGCTACTGCTGGTCATGGAGGCAATAGAGGAAGGTCGGCTCCACTGGGAGGATCCAATCACTGCCAGTGCACATGCTTGTTCCATGGGAGGCTCTCAGATCTTTTTGAAGGAAGGAGAGCAGATGAGTGCGGAGGATATGATCAAAAGCGTGGTGATCGCTTCCGCCAATGATGCTGCTGTTGCGCTTGCCGAGCATCTGGAAGGAACAGAGGATGCGTTTGTGACGAAAATGAACCAACGTGCGCGGGAATTGGGAATGAAGAATACCCGATTTGAAAACACCAACGGTCTGGACGATACCGTTACGGATCACGTGACCTCGGCGAGGGATATCGCCATCATGTCGGGAGAACTGCTGAAGCATGAAAAAATAACGGAATATAGCTCGATTTGGATGGATACCATTCGAAACGGCGAGTTTGGGCTGACAAACACCAATCGCTTGGTTCGTTTTTACAAAGGTGCTACAGGCTTGAAAACAGGATCTACCTCCAAGGCCGGATTTTGTATTTCCGCTACGGCCAAAAGAGACGATATGTCCTTGATTTGTGTGATTATGGGAGCGCCATCCAGAGATATTCGCAATGCGGCGGCTACCGCCCTTTTGGATTGGGGATTTGCAAATTTCACTCGTCGATGCTTTCCCGCGAAGAAATGCGGAACCATTTCGGTAAGCGGCGGTATCGCAACGGAGGTTTCAGTGTCATGTTCTGAATATTCCGTGGTGATATCAAAACGCGACGCGAATCGGATCGAGACAGTTTCTGAGCTTCCCGAATCGGTGGAGGCACCCGTGGAAGCTGGGCAGGAGATCGGGGAGATGATTTATCGATTGGACGGAGAAGAATTGGGACGGTGTCCCGTTCTTGCGGATGAATCTGTGAAAAAAATCGGCTTTTGGGATATCTTTGTCAGACTTTTGGAAATCATAGTAATGAATTTATAAATCGTTTTCTTAATAGACATAAAATGTTCATAATGTGCACCGATAAATATTATATAATAAATATAGTGGAATTGGTAAAAAAAATATAAATGGAGGATATGAAAACATGATTCGTTTGAACGATGCATACGTTGCCCCCTTCGTAAGCGCCGCAGAGATGGACGCGGTTCGGGATGAGGTATTGGCGGCGCAAAAGAGCCTTTTGGCAAGGGACGGAAAGGGAAATGATTTTCTTGGTTGGATCACATTGCCCGATGATTATGATAAAGAGGAATTTTCCAGAATCAAGGTGGCTGCCGAGAAGATCAAAAAGACCTGCGACGTGTTCATCGTGATCGGAATCGGAGGCTCTTATCTGGGCGCTCGTGCTGTTGTGGAGTTCTTGAGATCCCCCATGTATAACAATTTGAAAAAGGATACGCCCGATATTTATTTCTCCGGCTGTAACATCAGCGCTCAGTCCTTGAGTGAGCTGCTGGCGATCTGCGAGGGACGGGACGTTTGCATCAATGTCATTTCCAAGTCTGGAACGACCACGGAGCCTGCTGTCGCGTTCCGTGTGTTCCGTGAGCTTCTGGAAAAGAAGTACGGCAAGGATGGCGCGAGAGAAAGGATCTTTGTAACCACCGATAAGGCAAGAGGAACACTGAAGCAATTTTCGGACGAGGCGGGCTATGAAACCTTCGTGGTTCCGGATAACGTCGGCGGACGTTTTTCCGTACTTACCGCGGTAGGACTTTTACCGATTGCAGCTGCGGGAATTGATATCGATATGTTGATGAAGGGGGCGTCCGATGCCGCTGCCGAATATACCTCGGTTGCAGACGTGGAAAAGAATCCTTGTCTGAAATATGCGGCGCTGAGAAATATTCTGTACCGACAGGGAAAGGCAACCGAGATCCTTGTCAGCTATGAGCCCTACGCCATGATGCTGAACGAATGGTGGAAGCAGTTGTACGGTGAGAGTGAGGGAAAGGACGGAAAGGGACTGTTTCCCGCCTCCGTGATCTTCTCTACGGATCTGCATTCTCTCGGTCAGTTTATTCAGGATGGAAGCCGCAACGTATTTGAGACGGTCATTTCGGTCAAGAACGCCGATACAAAACTGGCAGTGCCTTATGATGAGGCAAACGTGGACGGACTGAACTTCCTTGCGGGAACCGATCTCAATGCGATCAACAAGGTTGCAATGCAAGGAACGATTCTGGCCCATATCGACGGAGGCGCTCCCAATATTCTTCTGGAAATGGAAAATAAGGACGAATATTCCCTCGGACAGCTGTTGTATTTCTTCGAATTTGCCTGTGGTGTATCCGGCTACGTGCTGGGAGTCAATCCGTTTGACCAGCCCGGTGTGGAAGCATACAAGAAGAATATGTTTGCTCTTTTGGGTAAGCCCGGATATGAAGATCGCAAAAAAGAACTGGAAGCAAGATTGAAATAAGAAAAAAATTACAATTTGCATAAAAACTTTTCGTTTTGCTCTTGAAAATTTTTCCGACATGCTGTATAATATAGATGAGCATAGTGTTTGCTCAAAAATACAATCGGAGGTCCGGAATGTTAAAGTTAATTATCGGTGTTAAAGGAACAGGAAAAACAAAGGCTCTGATCAATATGGTAAACAATGCTGTTGACAATTCTCACGGCAACGTCGTTTGCATTGAAAAGGGTGTTAAACTTCGCTACGACGTAAAGTATCAGGCAAGACTGATCGATACGAAGGAATATTTTATTGATGATGCGGGATCCTTGTATGGCTTTGTGGCAGGTATTCTTGCCAGCAACCACGACGTAATGGATCTGTTTATCGATTCTGCCCTGAAGATCTGTAACAATGACATGGCAGCTTTCGATCGTTTTGTTGAGCAGGTGAGCGCACTGGCTGAAAAGTTGGACGTGAAGGTTGTGATGACCTCTTCTATTCCTGTGGATGAAGCGTCTGAGACCGTAAAGAAATATCTGTAATTTAACAGTCGAAACTGAAAGCCATCGGTCTTTGCCGATGGCTTTATTACAAGGTATAGGGAAAGGAGAAAACGATGATTTTGATCATTGCCGAAAAGCCGAGTCTGGGGAGAAACATTGCCGCAGGACTTGGTAGCTTTCAGCGACGGGACGGATATTTGGAAAATCAATCGGTGATCATTACTTGGGCGTTCGGTCATTTGTTTTCTCTTGCCGATGTGGAGTATTACCGCCCCAGTGAGGACGGTCGATGGTCTATGCAGAATTTGCCCTGTTTTCCAGAAGCATTTCACTTTGAGCTTCGTCGGGGAAAGGATAAGCAGGCTGACAGCGGTGTGACCAAGCAGTACCGCCTGATCGAGACTCTTTGCAATCGAGAGGACGTGGATCTCATTGTTAATGCGGGAGACGCGGACCGAGAAGGGGAGATTATTGTTCGAACCTGTATCCAAAAGGCGCTTAAGAAGCCCAAGGAGATCAAACGTCTTTGGCTTCCCGATCAAACTCCTCAGACTGTGCGGGCGGCTTTTGAGGATATGAAGGGGGATGATTCCTACGACCTTCTGGCGAACGAAGGATATGCAAGGACATATATCGATTGGTTGTACGGCGTGAATCTCACTCGCTATGCTACGCTCCGCTCCGGAACGCTTCTGCGTGTCGGACGGGTAATCGTTCCTATCGTTCAAGCGATCTACGACCGGGACATGGAAATAAAAAATTTTGTACCCGAAAAGTATTACTCCATTGTCAGCCGTGAAAAAACGGGGGACGAGGTGGTGGAGCTGCAAAGTAAAAAGAAGTTTTCCGCACAAGAATACGACAAGGCAAAACAGACTTGCGAGAAATACAACGCTTGTGAGGCGATCGTTACGTCTGTTAAACGAAAAAAGGATACCTTATCCCCGGGAAAGCTGTATTCGCTTTCCAAGCTTCAGAACGTTCTGGGAAAGAAATACAAGATGTCGATGGCAGAGAGTCTGGAGATCGTGCAAAAACTGTACGAGGAAGGATTTTTGACCTATCCGAGAACCAACTCCGAATACCTCGCAACGGCGGAGAAGGGTAAGATCAAGCAAATCTTGGAAAATTGCGCCAAACTGGGTTATCCCGTGGTATTCAAGGATAAAAAGACGATTTTTGATGACAATAAGATCGAATCCCACTCGGCAATTACACCTACCTATAAGATCCCCGATAAAAATCGGTTGAGCGAAAAGGAAATGCAGGTCTATTCCACGGTCTTCCGTCGCTTTGTGGCGGTATTTTGCGCCGAGGATTGCATAGCGGAGAGGCTGGAAATTACGGTTAGCGTGGGAGATATGGAGGATTTTGTCCTCAAGGGCTTGTCCATTCGGGAAAAGGGCTGGACCAAATACGATGATTGCTCTCAGAAGGATAAAATGCTTCCTGCCCTGCAAAAGGGAGATTGTGTCAATATTTGTTTTACTCCCGCTGAAAAGGAAACATCTCCCCCCAAGCACTATACCATTGAGACGCTGAACAATTATCTGAAAAATCCCTTCCGTCAGGAAAAGGCGGCAATCGATGATAGCATGGGAACGGACGATGCGGAGGAGTATCGTGCCATGCTGGAGGGCGTTGAGCTTGGAACCGAGGCTACCAGAACGGGTATTATCGACAATGCCAGAAGCAGTGGATATATTCAGTTGAAAAAGGATGTTTATACGATCCTGCCCGGAGGGATTTACCTGATCGAATCTCTCAAGCGAATGAATATCGTAATGGATAAATTCAAAACTTCCGAGATGGGAAAGTCCCTCAAAAAGGTGTTCCGAGGAGAATCTACCGTAGCAGAAAGTGTCAATTTTGCCAAGGAAGAGATCGCACGCTATTTTGGCGATGCGGAGCCTTTATCGCTTGAGGAGGATAACGACATCGGATTCTTTGGCGATGTGATCGGAAAATGTCCCTTGTGCGGTGAGGATGTCAAGCGGTATAAACACAGTTATGGATGTAGCGGATACAAAAATGGCTGTAAATTCAGCTTGAACTTGTCGATTTGCGGAAGAACGATCTCCGTAGGGAATGCAAGGCAGCTGCTGGAAACGGGCACCACATCCAGGATCAGGGGCTTTGTTTCCAAAAAGGGAACGAGCTTTGATGCAACCCTAAAGCTGTCGGGAGATCGCTGTGTATTTGTATTCGATACAGAAAAAAATAGCTCATATCCTGCATACGGTTCGGATTATACGCCCGTAACGTGGGATACATAATTTAGTTGCATTTTATTGGTGCGAGGAGGATATATTATGAAAAAATCGGTTCGTTTTACTCTTGCGGCGATCATCACATTGGTGGTCGGAGCACTTGCATATTACATGGTGTTGCCGCCTTTGAATGTGGCAAGTCCTATGCTTTGGCTGTCTATTACCTTTTTGGCGGCGGTATTTGGCGTTGTATATTTATTGTTGACGCTGAAGGGCGGTGTGATGAGCGCGTTTAAGGGCACGAAATTGAAGGGAGAAAAGAAAAAGACGGGCTTTATCCTTTGGATCGGCGTGACGGCACTTCCCGTTGCTGTGATTCTAATTGGTATGTTGCTTTCTTCCACGTTCTTTAACGCGAAAAAATACTCCGAGATCGTTACGGTGCCTGAAGCGGACTTTGCGGATTTTATTCCTGAGACTGACGTGGTGACGAATATTTCCTTAATGGATTCGGAATCTGCAAATATTCTCGGAAACAGAGCGCTTGGTGCCCTTTCCGAGGTGGTTTCTCAGTATCAGGTAAACGGAACCTACTCCCAGATCAATTATCTCGGAGCGCCTCAGAAGATCTCTAATCTGGAATACGTAGACTTTTTCAAATGGCTTAATAATCGAGAAAACGGAGTTCCGGGGTATATTATGGTAGATCCCGTGAACAGCAATGCGAAATATGTTCCGCTGAGCGAATCCATGAGATACGTGGACAGCGCATATTTTCATGAGGATCTTCATAGAAAGCTGAGATTCTCTTATCCAACCAAGATATTCGGATCTTATACGTTTGAGCTGGACGAGGAAGGCAATCCTTACTATGTCGTTTCCTGTATGGCTCCTCGTGTTGGATTATTCGGCGCGATGGACGTATCGGAGGTGATTGTTTTCAATCCTTGCAACGGTGAGCATCAGTTGTATTCCTTGGAGGAAACGCCTGCATGGATCGATAACGTGTTTACAGGTGCCCTGTCGGCCCAGAAATACGACTGGTACGGTATGTTGAAAAACGGATATTGGAACAGTGTTATCGGCAATAAGGATTGTAAGGTAACAACAGATGATTTCGGATATATCGTGCTTGGCGACGACGTATGGTTCTACACGGGTGTTACCTCCATCAGTAGTGATGAAAGTAACATTGGATTTATTATCAGTAATGCAAGAACGGGCGAATATAAATTCTTCTCCGTCATCGGCGCCGAGGAATATTCCGCAATGGGAGCGGCAGAAGGAGAGGTTCAGGAAAAGGGATACGAGGCATCCTTCCCGTCCTTGATCAACGTGTCCGGACAGCCCACCTATATTATGGTATTGAAGGATGCTAACAGTATTGTAAAGATGCACGCGTTGGTTAACGTGGAAAACTACAGCATCGTAGCAACGGGAACAACGCAGACAGAGGCAAAGCAGGCATACGTAGAGCTACTGAAGGAGGAAGGCATCATCGAGGATGAGCCTGAGCCTGAGGAGGAGATACAGAAGCATGCGGTGGAGATTACCGTGAGCGAAAGACAGCTGGTAACGGTGTCGGGTGAGTCCGTTTTGTACCTGACGGGTGATGATGGCAATTTGTATAAGCAGGAGATCTCCGCTGATGAGAAGCTGCTTCTTATTCAAAATGGACAGAAGTTGGAGATTGAATATAGCGAAACGGCAACGGATAAGGTGCGAAAGATCGTTTCCTGGTCGATCAAGACGACAAAGTGAGGACTTTCTATGGATAAAAAAGAGATTCTGAGCAAAGTTGACCATACTTTGCTGACACAGGATGCCACGTGGGAGGCGATCCGCGCGATCTGTGACGATGGATTGCGCTTTGAGACTGCCTCGGTGTGCATCCCCCCTGCATTTGTTAAGCAAGCGGCGGACTATCTGCAGGGAAAACTCAAGGTGTGTACTGTCATTGGCTTTCCTAACGGATACCAGACTACTGAGGTGAAATGCGCTGAAACGCTGGACGCTATTCAGAATGGTGCAGATGAGATCGATATGGTTATTCACATCGGCGCGCTTCGGGAAAAGCGGTATGATGCTATCCTGGACGAGATCCGTAAAATAAAAAAGGTTTGCGGTGATCATGTTCTGAAGGTGATTATTGAGACTTGTCTGTTGACTGAGACGGAAAAGATTGAGATGTGTCGTATCGTCAGCGAATCAGGGGCGGATTTTATTAAAACGTCCACGGGATTTTCCACGGGAGGCGCTACACCGGAGGATATTGCGCTCTTTTCGCAGCACGTACGCGAGGGACTTGGTATCAAAGCGGCAGGTGGCATTCGAAGCTTTGAGGATGCCGAGAAAATTATCTCTCTTGGCGCGACACGGCTGGGGACCAGCCGTCTGGTGGCTCTTATGAAAGATCAAGAAAGCAACGGCTCATATTGATGTAATAAAATATAAGCACCGAGTCACGATCGTGACTCGGTGCTTATATTTTATTACATCAATATGAGCCGTTGCTTTC
>JAZNVA010000241.1:0-6512 GCA_045592565.1 Eubacteriales bacterium
ACGATGATCGTCGTCACTCACGAAATGGAGTTTGCCAAAAACGTCTCCGACAAGGTCATTTTTATGGCAAACGGGATTATCGAGGAGCAAGGTACGCCCGAGGAGATCTTCGAGCATCCATCCTCTCCCATCACACAGGCGTTTTTAAACAAGTCAATTGAAACATTTTAACGATAAAAGGGTGTTGCAACTGCAACACCCTCTTGTTTAATTACCGCAACCGCATTTTCCGTTTCCGTGATGATCGTCACGGTCGGGCGTATATCCGGGAGGACAAAATTCCGACGTAGGAAATGCCATACTGCGGAACAATGCGCAGGGGTTATCCTCTTCCGCGGAAATACACTCCTTATCGGGAATACAATATTCGGTAGCATGGATCAGATACTGTGCGGGACGAACGATCCGTACCACGGAGAAAACGCCTAAGGATACCGTCAGGTATCTTCCGTCCGCGTCACACAGATTACCGTTGATCCGAGAGGATACCGTATTGGGAATATCATTGCAGCAACAGCAACAACAGCATGGCTCCTCTGCCTCGTGAACCTTGGTATTGAGAACAATGGGATCCACTACCTCAACTACGGCCACAGGTACGTTTTTGGTGGAGCAACAGGGCTCAGGGGTTGCGCAATAATCATTTGCGTCGGGATTACTCTTAAAGATACTTACGTTACTCTCACTTCCATACAGCACGACCTTCTTCTCCGCAACTGCCACACCTTCAAATTCCTGACTTCGTCCACCGCACAGGCAAGCCTCGAACACAACCTTAATATAAAATTTGATCGTAACAGAATAAAAGCCGCGATTGAATCGGATCGGATCAATACCGATGTATGTCCAAGAGATACACGCGCTTTTGGCTCGAATATTGGTGGTATGCTCCAGGATCTCATTACCGAAATCGGTAAGCAACACCTTTACGTCCTCAAAACAGTCTCTGTCACGGCAGGAATCTAAGATACGGTTGGTTTCGATTGCAACCATTTCTGGCTTTGCCGAGTTTCGATCAGAGGATCCGCAAGAAAATTTGTTATCTGACATTTGAATCATCAAACCTCCTGATTTCAATTGAAGCATTATGCTCCTTTCCTTAACAGCATATGCAAAGAAACAATTTTTGACAATCTATCCCGTAAAAATCAAGGTTTAAAAAAATATAAAACATATTTGCTTGAAACACTTGAAAAAAAACGGAAAATGTATTAAAATATATAATATAGTTATTTTTATTGTGAGGATGTTATGAATACGATCGGTTTTGATAACGACAAATATATCAGTCTGCAATCTCAAAAGATTCAGGAACGCATCTCAAGCTTTGGCGGTAAGCTTTATCTGGAGTTTGGCGGCAAGCTTTTTGATGACTACCATGCATCCAGAGTCCTCCCCGGATTTCAGCCCGACAGTAAGATCCGAATGCTTCTGAGCATGAAGGATGACGCGGAGATTATTATCGTGGTATCCGCTACGGCAATTGAACAGAATAAAATGCGAGGGGATCTTGGCATCACCTATGACATGGATGCTCTCCGACTGATCGACACCTTCAACGATATCGGTATTTACGTGGGCGGTGTGGTAATTACTCAGTATACACAACAGCCCTCCGTTGACGCGTTTATCAAGCGTCTGGATAATCTCGGTGTGAAGGTCTACCGTCATTACCCCATTCCCGGCTATCCCACAAACGTACGGAGAATTGTCAGTGACGACGGATTCGGAAAAAATGATTACATCGAAACCACAAAATCTCTCGTTGTAATCACCGCTCCCGGCCCCGGAAGCGGTAAGATGGCAACTTGCCTCTCCCAGCTCTATCACGACCACAAACGCGGAATCAAGGCGGGATATGCAAAATTCGAGACCTTCCCCGTATGGAATCTCCCACTAAAGCATCCCGTTAATATGGCGTACGAGGCTGCTACCATTGACTTGAATGACGTCAACATGATCGATCCCTTCCATCTGGAGGCTACGGGGATCACCACGGTCAACTACAATCGTGACATTGAAGTGTTCCCCGTCCTGAAAGCAATCTTTGAAAAAATCTACGGAGAATGCCCTTATAAATCTCCTACAGACATGGGTGTCAATATGGCGGGATACTCCATCATTGATGACGAGGCTGTTTGCCGCGCGTCAAAAATGGAGATCGTACGTCGGTATTACGATACTCTGATCCGCAAGCGAAACGGTACGGCTGACGCGGAGGAGGTCTATCAGGCTGAGCTGATCATGAATCAGGTAGGCATTGACGTCAACTATCGCCAAGTCGTGAAATACGCGTTGAAGAAAGCAGAGGAAACGGGAGAACCAGCCGCAGCTATTGAGCTTCCTGACGGAACTGTAGTCACGGGAAAGACCTCCAATCTGATGGGCCCCTCAGCAGCCGCTCTCTTGAACGCCTTAAAAAAGCTTGGTGGCATCAACGATGAATTTTACCTGTTACCCCCCGTGGTGATCGAACCTCTTCAGAAGCTGAAGATCGAAAATCTCGGAAACCAGAATCCCAGACTTCATGCGGACGAGGTTCTGATCGCTCTGGCGATCTCGGCAACTACCAACCCCATGGCAGCATTGGCGATGGAACAACTACCCAAGCTGAGAGGATGTCAGGCGCACGTCAGTGTCATCGTATCGGGTGTGGATAAAACCACGTATCGAAAGCTCGGTATGGATCTGACCTGTGAACCCATCTACGAAAGCAAAAAGCTCTATCACAAATAAAAAATACGCTCCTGTTCTTTCAAAAAGAACAGGAGCGTACTTTTTATTTACGTGTGATGTAATCATCAATTGCCTTTGCAGCAAGCTTTCCCGCACCCATGGCAGAAATTACCGTGGCAGCACCCGTTACGGCATCACCGCCCGCATAAACGCCCTCACGCGTAGTAGCACCCGTGGTTTCCTCCACAATAATTCCGCCCCGCCGGTTGACGTCCAGACCGTCGGTAGTCATTTTGATCAAGGGATTGGGCGACGTACCGATGGAAATAATAACGGTATCCACATCTAAGGTAAATTCGCTTCCCTCGATCGGAACAGGGCTTCTGCGCCCGCGCTCGTCGGGCTCGCCAAGCTCCATGCGAATGCAACGCATTCCCGTGACAAATCCGTTTTTGGGATCTCTCGGATCCGCGGGATTCCGATATCCAAGGATCTCTACGGGATTGTTCAACAGCTTGAACTCAATTCCCTTCTTCATGGCATGCTCCACTTCCTCACGGCGCGCGGGAAGCTCGTCCATGGAACGGCGATATACGATATATACCTTCTCCGCGCCGAGACGCAAAGCGGTTCTTGCCGCATCCATTGCCACGTTTCCACCGCCAACTACGGCGACTCTGCCGCCCTTCATGATGGGGGTAACAGGATTGTCCAGATACGCCTTCATCAAATTGGAACGAGTCAGAAATTCATTGGCAGAATAAACGCCCTTGTAGGATTCTCCAGGTATCCCCATAAAGTTAGGAAGCCCTGCGCCCGATCCCACAAAAACAGCCTCGTATCCCGATGCAAACAGCTCGTCAATCGTCAGTGTCTTTCCGATCACCATATTGGTCTTCATCTCAACGCCCATGGCGATCAGCTGGTCGACTTCTTTTTGAACGATAGCTTTAGGCAAACGAAATTCGGGGATACCATATACCAGAACACCGCCTGCGGCGTGAAGCGCCTCAAATACCGTAACCTGAAATCCTTTTTTGGCAAGATCTCCCGCGCAAGTCAGTCCAGAAGGTCCTGCGCCTACTACGGCAACCCTATGTCCGTTGGACGGAGAAACAGAAGGGATCTCTGTCGAATGGGCATTATGCCAATCGGCAACGAACCGTTCCAAGCGTCCGATCCCGACGGGCTCCCCCTTGATTCCCCGAACACACTTGCTCTCGCATTGAGTCTCCTGAGGACAAACTCTTCCGCAAACAGCAGGAAGACTGGAGCTTTGGCTGATGATTTGGTACGCGCCCTCAAAATCGCCCTCTTTGATCTTTTCAATAAATTCGGGAATATGAATATTCACGGGGCAACCCGATACACAGGGCTTGTTCTTACAATTCAAGCAGCGCAACGCCTCGTCAATTGCCATCTCCTCACTATATCCCAGCGCGACCTCGTTGAAATTGCGAGCGCGGATCTGCGGCTCCTGAGAAGGCATGGGATTTTTCTTTAAGCTCATATTGGGCATCTCAACGTGCCTCCTTCCGAAACAGATTACAGGTTTCCTCATAGGCGTGCCGCTCAAAATCACGGTACATGGTGTTTCTGGACATTGCCTCATCGAAATCCACCTCATAACCGTTGAAATCGGGACCGTTGACACACGCAAACTCAGTAACGCGTTTTCCGTCTCTGTTTAAGGACAAACGGCATCCGCCGCACATTCCCGTTCCGTCGATCATAACAGGATTCATGGAAACCGTACACGGAATGCCCGTGGGACGTACCGCCTCAACCACAAACTTCATCATGATCAAAGGACCGATGGTAATAACCTCGTCAAAGGTTTCCCCACGCTCAAACATCTCGCAAAGAGGAACACATACATTTCCCTTGGTACCATACGAGCCGTCATCAGTCATGATGATCAACTCCTTGGACGCCTTACGAAATTCATCTTCCAAAATTAAAAGATCCTTGGAACGGAATCCGATGACAGAGGTCACTTCGCACCCATTCTCATAAAGCTTTTGTGCAATCGGCAGAGCAATCGCGCACCCCACACCGCCGCCTACAATGCAAACCTTCTTTTTCCCGTCCAACGCGGTTTTATTGCCAAGAGGTCCCACGAAATCGGAAAGATAGTCTCCTTCCTCTTTGTGATTCAATTTTTCCGTGGACGCGCCGACCACCTGAAAAATAACGGTGACCGTTCCTTGTTCTCTGTCGTATCCTGCAACGGTCAGGGGGATCCGCTCTCCGTTCTCGTCCACACGAAGAATAATAAACTGTCCAGGCTCGGCTTTCGCGGCGACGTAAGGCGCATCGATCACCATTCTCGTAACCGTGGGATTCAAGCTCTCTTTTTTTACAATTCTATACATAGGTTTTCTCCTTGTTTTCATCAAAAAACAAATTGCACCTCCAACTTTCGTCAGAGGTGCAATCCAAAAAATCGGATTAGTTTCCGGTCAGTTTTGCGATCTCGTCTGCGAAGTTCTCTTCCTTCTTCTGAATGCCTTCGCCCTTTTCAAAACGGTAGAAGCCGGTTACGGTGATCTCTCCGCCCAGTTCCTTAGCGGTAGCTTCAACGTACTGACCAACCTTCATATCGTCGTCCTTAACGTAGCCCATATCCAGCAGACAGTTGTTGTCATAGAACTTGCTGATTCTACCGGTTACCATCTTCTCGATGATCTGAGGAGGCTTCTTTGCATTTGCGGGATCGTTTGCGATCTGCGCCATCAGAATTGCCTTCTCCTCTTCGATCACGGATGCGGGAACAGACTCACGGTTCAGGTAAGGAGTGGGGTATGCGCCAACCTGCAGAGCAATATTCTTTGCGAACGCGGAGAATTCGTCCTTAGCTGCAACTGCCTCATCAGCATCAAAGGTTACGATAACACCGATGCTTCCGGCTCCGTGAATGTAAGTGCTTGCCAGTCCCTCGGTTACAACGAAACGACGGATGCTCAGCTTCTCACCGATCACGAAGATCATTTCCTTCAGCTTTGCATCAACGGTAGCGGAACCGTCAATATAGGTAGAAGCCATCAGCGCATCTACGTCAGCGGGCTTGTTTGCAATAATGGTCTTGAGAAGGTTCTTAACGAACTCCTGGAAGGATGCATTCTTTGCAACGAAGTCGGTCTCGGAGTTAACCTCGATCATAGCGGTAACGTTACCCTCAGCCATGATATCAACGATACCGTCAGCAGCGATTCTGGTAGCAGCCTTAGCCTCTGCCTTCAGCTCGCCTCTCTTACGGAGAATCTTAATTGCCTCTTCTACGTCGCCGTTTGCCTCAACAAGTGCCTTCTTGCACTCCATCATACCGATACCGGTCTTTGCGCGCAGAGCGGCAACGTCTTTTGCAGTAATGTTTGCCATTGTTTTATCGTCCTTTCAAAATATTGAATTTGAATCAGGGATTACTCAGCGTCTGCTGCGTCCTCAGTTGCCTCAGCCTCAACGGTCTCCTCAACCAGCTGCTCACCCTGCTTGCCCTCGATCACAGCGTCTGCCAGAGATGCGGAGATCAGCTTGATTGCGCGGATCGCGTCATCGTTACCGGGAATGATGTAGTCAGCATCGTCGGGATCACAGTTGGTGTCAACGATTGCAACAACCGGAATACCCAGCTTCTTTGCCTCAAGAACGGCATTTCTTTCCTTCTTGGGGTCTACAATAAAGATAGCCGCGGGAAGCTGATCCATGTTCTTGATACCGCCGTAGTTCTTCTCCAGATCGAAGATCTCCTTCTGCTTTGCGGCAACTTCCTTCTTGGGAAGCAGATCAAAGGTTCCGTCCTCCAAGTCGGAGGCCAAGCGGGCTTAGGAAGCAAA
>JAZNVA010000242.1:0-12018 GCA_045592565.1 Eubacteriales bacterium
GATGTAGCCCTTGTTTCTCTGGATACCGATTACGAGGTCCTGGCCGTTATCCTTGGTAGCCTCGCGCATTTCGCGGCAGAGGAGAGAAAGGGGCTGGAACTGGGGATCAAGAACAGCATTTACTTTAAGCTTCATATCTTACTGTGCCTCCGATAATAGTTTTTTCTACGTTGAATTCATTGTCGGTGATAATGATATCAGCGTCCTTGCCGATATCGAGAGAGCCCTTGGTATCGCCCATGCCGATAGCGTTTGCAGGGTTGAGGGATGCGCAGTTTACGCAGTACCACAAGGGCAGGTCGGTGTTGGTGTATACGTTCCAGACACCCTTGTTGTGCTTAAGGATGCTTCCTGCGATAGTGCCGGCAAGCAGTCTGCATTCGATTCCCTTGGAACTGAATGCGGTGCCGCCGAGGGTGTACTGTCCTTCGGGAAGTCCGCCTGCGGGGAGACAGTCGGTAATAAAGCAGAGCTTTCTGCCCTTGATCTTATAGAGAAGGTCATAGAAGCAGGGATTGACGTGGAAGGTATCTACGATCAATTCACAGGTCACGTCGGTATTGAATGCGGCAGTGACTACCCCGGGCGCGCGGTGCGCCATAGGTGTCATAGCGTTGAAAAGATGGGTTACGTGCTTTACGCCTGCCTCGGTACTTCTGACCGCCGTATCATAATCCGATGAGGTATGTCCCATGGAGATTACAACATCGGTATCCCTTGTGATCTCCCGAATCGCGGAAAAGTCTTCTGTGTCGGTTTCGGGAGCGAGGGTGATGATCTTGATGATATCGGCGTATTCCTTGACAAATTTCGCGTCGGGTTTAAGAATATACTTTGCATCCTGAGCGCCCTTCTTGCTCTCACTGATAAACGGGCCTTCCGCATGACAACCAAGAATCGTACTTCCGTTCCAGCTCTTGCTTTCATCCTTGAGGGTACGGCAGATCTCAAGCGCCTTACGAATGACCTTCATATCCACCGTCATGGTGGTGGGGAGAAATCCGGTAACACCGTTTTTAACGATCCCGCCCGCAATGGTGCGAATGGATTCCGCTTCACCGTCACAAACGTCCTTGCCAAGATAGCCGTGAATGTGGAGATCGATCAGACCGGGCGCTACGTAGCCACCCTTGGCGTCAATGATCTCAGCATCCGCAGGAAGCTTGTCCGCAGGAAGGATGCCCTCGATTACATCGGAATAGAGAATCGAAAAGCCCTCCAATATGCGGTCTTTCAAAATGATTTTTCCATTTATGATCGCTTTCATTTGAGGTTCTCCTTTTTATTTGGAATAAGATGTCTGTTAAGGTCATTATATCATATCAAAATTGGGATTGCAATAAGAATTCTTATCTTTTGTCCGATACGACAATAGATTGGTCCGTTGGTATAAATTTTACATAAATGAAGAAAAAGGCTTCCTTTTTCACATGGAAGCCTTTTGATGCGGATTATTATGTTTTCTGTCCGATTTTCTCAAACCAACGGAAGGTCATGGGCCAAAGAACACCGCCGATCAGAACCATAATCAGATACCGAACCGATCTGGCGATCAAATGTCCTTGAAACAGCGTATCCAGGGGCGCTCTTAAAAGCTCCTTTGCAGCGAGAACCAGCCCGATGCCAACCACGGCTTTGATGATCTGTACCCACCAGACCGCGTGAGTAGAGAAGTTAGTCCATTTCCGGTCCACAACGTATACGGCAAATATACCAAGCATACAGCCCAAAAGAGTAAATCCGTTTTCTCTGGCGGATTGCAGATTGTGGGCTCCCTCGGTATAGACCTCAGCGGGAAAGGGAAAGGTGCATACGAAAGTGGTATATGCTATGGTGATCACGCCCAGTACGCCCAGAACCGACAGCATAATCTTGGGAGATTCTGCGGCTTTTTTGAACAAGGGATACCCAAAAAAGATCAGCGTGAGGGCAATTCCGATAGAAACCAGTACGTCAAGGGGCGTGTGAACGCCGAGGTAAAGTCTGGAGAGCGGAATCAGGACGCAAAGGATGATCGATACGATACGGACAACCTTATTTTTGTTCCAACGAGCAATGCCTCCAAACAGTCCTACCGAGGATTGCGTATGTCCGCTGGGGAAGGAATATCCCGTTGCCGCCGCTCTTGCTGATTCCACAATGGTAAAGGAAGGATCCTTGACCCAAGGGCGGGGAACACGGAAACACATTTTCAGAAATTGATTCACGATCGTACCGCAAAAGCCCGTGCAGAGAAGATAATAGCCCTGATTTTTATCCAGACACCAGAAAACGATCATACCAATCGCCATAAAGAGTACTTCTTCTCCAAAGAGAGTGACAAGGGAAAAGAAAATATCCAAAATCGGATTACGGATGCTTTCCAAAAAATATAAAACAGACATACTTTATGACCTTTCCGAAGAGGGTTAAGATTTTTTGAATACGCTCTTGATCACAGAGCTGAGCTTTGGCTTATTGCCATAAAGAAGCACGCCTACGCGGTAGATCTTTGCTGAGAGAACTCCAATTCCTACGGTAGAGGCGATCAGAATCGCAATGGAAGCAGCAATTTCATACCATGGAACCGTGCTCATGCAAATTCTCGTAAACATTGCCATTGGCGATGTGAAGGGAATATAAGAGCATACGAGCATGGCAATATTGTCAATCGTTCCGCTGGTCATAGAGAAAATGACCACCATGAAGGCAATAATAAAAAGATAAGTAATGGGCATGACCGACGTGTTGATATCCTCCAGCTTGGATGCTGTGGATCCTACGGCGCCAAACATAAAGGCGTAGATCAGGAATCCGAGAATAAAGAATACGATCAGATAGATAAACAGCTCTAAGGGAATGTCAAAAATAGAGGCGATCAAAGGATTGGAAAGAGCATCTTTATTTACGTTGTAAAGCAGGATCGCCGTACCAAACACAAGGACCAGCTGCGAAAAACCTGCAATGCAGGAAGCGAGTACTTTTCCGAACATCATGCTTGTGGGCTTTGCGCTGGTGATAAGAACCTCCATGGCGCGGGAGCTCTTTTCAGTTGCCACGTTGGTTGCAACCATCTGACCATAGAGAAGAATCACCATATACAGAGCAAAGATCATAATGTAGGTATAAAAGAAATTCTGCATCTGATCTTTGCCAAGAGTCTCGGTCGCACTGTCAATTTGAACCGACATGATCTCACCCGCTTGCTCGGGAGAGAGTCCGTTCTCAACCATCGCGCCTACTCTGTAAACCTCTTGTAATACCGTGTCTGCGATCGCTGTATTGGAATCGTACATGGATAGGTTGTTGACGTAATACGTATAGGATGAGGGACTGCTCATGACAAAGCCGCAATCCGCTTCGCCTACCGTTATTTTTTCTTTCAGGTCGTCAATACTGTTTTCCTCGACCAATACGTTATAGTCTGCAAAGGCGGCAGCGAAATATTCCTTGACAAGGGCGGAAAGGCCGTTATCCTCAGCATATACAAGCATGACAGGAAGTTCCTCGGTTCCGTCCTCTCCTTCATCTGAGTCAAAAGCGGAGATGATGTTGGGAAGGAACATGACTACGGCGATCAGAATGACAAGGAATATGGTAAAGCCGATGAACAGCTTATTTCTTAAGTAGCTCTTGAGCTCAAATTTCAGAATTTTTCCAAACTGCTTCATTACATTACCTCCTTATACTTGCGTTTCTGCGTATTCGACGAATATGTCGTTCAGAGATGGCTCGAATACACGAATTTCGTCAATATCGTAGGCTTCAACCAGCTTTTTCATCATGGATGGCTTTTCGTTCGGGCTTCCAAGACGGATCAGCAGAGAGCCGTTCTCTTGACGGGAGCAAGTATCGCCAAGGTCTTCCAGAATCTGTTCGGGAGTCTGTGTGCTTACCACAAGCTTGTCGCGGGGATAGGCTCGTTTGATGTCGGAAAGATCTCCGCTGATGGCGACCTTGCCCGCGTTGATAATAGCGATACTATCGCAGAATTCTTCAATATAGCTCATTTGATGGCTGGAGAAAAGAACGATCTTTCCTTTTGCGATCTGCTCCTTTACCACTCCTTTGAGAAGCATGGCATTGACGGGATCGAGTCCGGAGAAGGGTTCGTCGAGAATAATGATATCGGGATTGTGGGCAAGGGCAGTGATCAATTGGATCTTTTGTTGATTTCCTTTAGAAAGGGTGTCAAGCTTTTTGTTCCTGTATTCAGTCATACCGAGTCTGGAGAGCCAATAGTCCACGGATCTGATCGCATCCTTTGTGTTCATTCCTTTTAACTCGGCAAAATAGACCAGCTGATCGATAATAATCTTTTTTGGGTATAGTCCTC
This sequence comes from Eubacteriales bacterium, assembly GCA_045592565.1. Taxonomy (GTDB): domain Bacteria; phylum Bacillota; class Clostridia; order Oscillospirales; family CAG-272; genus HGM12713. Next base: position 4,316 of record JAZNVA010000242.1, read on the forward strand.
TCTCCTCGGGAAGATAACCGATTCCGATCCTGTCATAATTGATGGGGCGTCCATCGATCAGCACCTCACCGCTGTTGGCGGCAAATACGTTCATCAGAATACGGATTGTAGTTGTCTTACCTGCGCCATTTCTGCCAAGCAACCCAAATGCCTTTCCGCCTTCAGCAGTAAAGGACACGCCCTTCAGTACCTGCTTTTCTCCGAAGGATTTGTATATGTTTCTTAGTTCCAGCTTCATGGTTCCACCTCTTTTTAATAGGTTATTCATAATTATTTTATCATAATCTTTTATACAGGTCAAGGTAAATTACAAAAAAACTGTTGCGATTTTCAAATCGCAACAGCGTCTATTTTATATGCAGTAGACAATTGCAGCCAAGCGCTTCGCTGCTTCGGCGAGGGAGGGAATATAGCCAAATTCCTGTACAGAATGAATTTTTTCTCCGTAAACGCCGATGGAGTCCACGGTGGGGATTCCTCGAGCGGACATATCCGAAGCATCAGAGCCTCCGTGGGCAACACCCATGTCGGGGACCGGAAGCCCATTTTTCTCAAAAATACGGCAAATCGTTTCAAATAAATACATATTTTTTTCGTTTTTTTCCATGGAAGCGCGCTCACTTTAAACAAATAGCTGGCATGTGGTTCCTTCCACATAGGAGGTATTGGCTATTTCCTTGACACGCTTCTCCACGGTTGCTCTCTCCTGTGCTGTCAGATAACGAATATCTACCAAAAAGGAACAATTCTCGGGTACGGTATTGGCAACGGTTCCTCCCTGGATCACACCGCAATTACAGGTGATGCCGTCATGATCCTTCCATTTTTCCAGTTCAAGGATCTTGTACGCCGCTTCGCGGATAGCGCCAGCACCTTGTCTTGCGCACATTGAGGAGTGCGCGGCAATCCCTTGGATCTCAAATCGATAGCGAATAATTCCTTTTCGCTGTACGGTAAGCCGTTTCGGGTGCTCACCTTCACAGTTCAGAAAGGCAATGGCATCCTTGGCTTTTTCCGCCATGAAATTGACGGTCTCCTTGTTGCTGGTCAAGCTGCTGTTTTCCTCATCACTTTGAAGAATCAGACGGACGGGGCGGGCGGTAAAACCGCAGAGGGATAACGCTTCCATTGCCATCATGGCGGCAACGATGCCACCCTTGCAATCAACAACGCCGGGACCGTAAATTTTATCTTCCTCGATCCGTACGGCAGGGGTTCCAAAGCTCCCTACGGGATGAACCGTGTCCATATGTCCTGATAGAGCAACAGGAGCGGCGGAAGCATCGGGATTCATGGTCAGACAAAGACAGTTTCCCGAGATCGGCTGTGTAAAGATCTCAACCGTCCACCCAAATTTCTTTGCCAATTTTGCAAAATACTCGCCAACCCTGTCTACCCCCTCTTTGTAGTTGGTGGGGCTTTCGATATTACATACCTCTTCTAAAACGGACAGGTATTTGTTTGCCAGTGAATCAATGGTCTCAAATAACTGCTCACATCGCATAGTTTTCCTCCGTTTGAATGGATCAACTCTCCAGATAGCGGCAAGCTGCCAGAGCTGCCACAGCACCGTCCGCGGTTGCAGTGGTGATCTGTCGAACCGCTTTGGTACGGCAATCACCCGCAACAAACACACCGGGGGTATCCGTCAAGCAAGCTTCATCTGCAATGATATATCCATAGTCGTTCAGCGCGGTGAGGTTGGAAAAACATTCATTTTCGGGCTTCTGGCCGATAGCAACAAACAATCCGTCTACAGCAAGCTCGGTCTCAGTATTGGTCTTGGTATTTCTGAGTGTGACGGATTCCAGCTTATCCGCTCCATTCAATTCCGTAACCAGAGTATCGAAGATCATGGTTACGTTTTCCTTTTTCTCCAGAAGGGAAACCAACCGCGCCTCTCCCGTCATAAAGGAGAGATTTTGTACGATCGTCACGTGAGTACAGTATTCGCTGAGCATGATGGCTTCCTGCAGCGCGGTATTTCCGCCACCGACAATGGCTACGGGGGCGCCTGCAAAGAAGGCACCGTCACACACCGCGCAATAAGAGACACCGTTACCTACAAGCTCATTCTCGCGGGGAAGTCCCAGCTGTCTGTGCTTGGATCCCGCGGCGATAATGACGGCTCTTGCTTCAAACTGACCGATATCGGTAACGACCAGCTTGGCTTCTCCCTCGTCCAGAATGCCAATGACCTCTGCCATCTCGATCTCGGCGCCGTGCTCCATGACCTGATCCAGCATCATCTGTCCAAGCTCGCTTCCGCTGATCTGCTTCTGGGTGGGATAATTTTCAACCTTGGGGGAGAAGGTCATCTGTCCTCCGAAATTTTCTTTTTCAATCACCAATACCGACTTGTCTGCGCGTCTTGCATACAAAGCGGCGGTGAGTCCCGCGGGACCCGCGCCAATGATTACGATATCGTACATGTTTTTTTCTCCGTTTCGTACTTTCTTGGAATAAGGCATTGCCGCAAACGAACGGTGCGACAATGCCTTATAGTTGTTTTTATGCGTATGCGGCTTCCTTATCTTGCGGAATCGGCATACTTGCGAATGTTGGAAACATTCTCGATCTTCATGACGGTTCCGTTGGAAATAAGCACCAGGGTGGGAGCCTGCTTGACACCATACTCATTTGCCAGTGCGGGCTCGTCGTCCGCGTAGATCTTGGTGTACTCCACGCCGCCGTTCTTCAGGAACAGCTCAGCCATTCTGCAGTTGGGGCAGGTCTTGGTAGCAAAGAGCAGGGCGCCTTCCTTCTCGGGGGCAGCCTCCTCAGCTGGCTCAGCCGCGATGGGCTCCATGTTCTGAACCAGTTCCTCCAGATTTTGGAGCATCTCGGTTACCTCGTCAACGTTCTCTGCCTTCGGCTCCTCTTGGTCAAATCCGTGCTTTGCCATGGACTCGGCGATGTTGTAGAGCTTCCGGTTCTTGTACTCCTCGCTCTTACCGTCGTTCCAGTTCTGAACAGGACGGTAGTAACCGGTGATACGGCTGTAAACCTCGGTCTTTTCTCCACAGTAGGGGCAGGTGTATTTCTCGCCGTTGAGATAGCCGTGCGCCTTACATACGGAGTAGGTGGGAGACAGAGTATAGTAGGGAAGCTTGTAGTTCTCCGCGATCTTTCTGACAAGAGTTGCGGCTGCCTGCCAATCGGGAAGCTTCTCACCGAGGAATCCGTGGAATACGGTTCCCGAGGTGTAGAGCGTGTGCAGCTCATCCTGCATATCCAACGCTTCGAAGATGTCGGAGGTATATCCAACGGGAAGGTGGGAAGAATTGGTATAGTAGGGAGTGTTGCCCTTCTCGGATGCGGTAATGATGTCGGGGAAGCGCTTCAAGTCGTGCTTTGCCAGACGGTAGGAGGTGGACTCAGCAGGAGTTGCTTCCAGATTGTAAAGATCGCCGTACTTCTCCTGATAGTCAGAGAGGCGCTCTCTCATGTGATTCAGTACGTCCTTGGTGAACTGCTGTGCTTCGTCACAGGTCAGATTCTTGCGGATCCACTTGGCGTTGAGACAAGCCTCGTTCATACCAACAAGACCAATGGTAGAGAAGTGGTTGTTGAAGGTTCCCAGATACCGCTTGGTGTAAGGATACAAGCCCTCATCCAGAAGCTTGGTGATGATGGTACGCTTGATCTTAAGAGAACGGGCAGCGATATCCATCTTGTGGTCGAGTCTTGCATAGAAGTCCGCCTCGTCATTGGCAAGGTATGCGATACGGGGCATATTGATGGTAACAACTCCAACGGAACCGGTGCTCTCACCGCTTCCAAAGAAGCCGCCCGACTTCTTACGGAGCTCACGGAGGTCAAGACGCAAACGGCAGCACATGCTTCGTACGTCGCTGGGCTCCATATCGCTGTTGATGTAGTTGGAGAAATAAGGGGTTCCGTACTTGGAGGTCATCTCGAAGAGAAGACGGTTGTTCTCGGTATCAGACCAATCGAAGTTGGAGGTGATGGAATAGGTGGGAATGGGATACTGGAATCCGCGTCCGTTGGCGTCACCCTCGATCATCGTTTCGATGAATGCCTTGTTGACCATATCCATCTCACGCTTACAATCCTTGTACTTGAAGTCCATTTCCTTACCGCCCACGATACAGTTCAGTTCCGCAAGGTCTGCGGGAACAGTCCAGTCGAGGGTGATGTTGGAGAAGGGCGCCTGTGTACCCCAACGGGAGGGCGTATTCACACCGTAGATAAAGGACTCAATGCACTTCTTGACCTGATCGTAGGTCAGGTTATCTACCTTAACAAAGGGGGCAAGATAAGTATAAACAGAAGAGAATGCCTGGGCACCTGCCCATTCATTCTGCATGATGCCGAGGAAGTTGACCATCTGATTGCAAAGGGTTGCCAGATGACTTGCGGGAGCGGAGGTGATCTTACCGGTCACACCGCCAAGTCCTTCCTGAATCAGCTGTTTGAGAGACCAACCTGCGCAGTAACCCGTGAGCATGGAAAGGTCATGAATATGAATGTCCGCATTGCGGTGCGCGTTAGAGATCTCATCGTCATAGATCTCGGAGAGCCAATAGTTTGCGGTAATTGCACCGGAGTTGGAAAGAATCAGACCACCTACAGAGTAGGTAACGGTAGAGTTCTCCTTTACACGCCAGTCGGTGTTCTTTACGTAGCTATCCACAATCGCCTTGTAGTCAAGGGCAGTGGAATTCATGTTGCGGATCTTTTCTCTTTGACGGCGGTACAGAATATATGCTTTAGCAACGTCTGCATAGCCTGCCTGAACCAGAACCGACTCCACGCTATCCTGAATGTCCTCAACCGCAATCAGTCCTTCCTTGATCTTGGATTCAAAATCGGCTGTAACCTTCAGCGCGAGAAAATCGATAACGTTGGGATGATACTGCTTTTCCTGTGCTTCGAATGCAAGTTTAATGGCATCATTGATTTTTGTCAGATCAAAATCCATTACCTTGCCGTCACGTTTTAAAACCTGATACATGCTTCTTCTCCTTTTTTGTCAAATTTTTGATATTATTGTCAGCATATATAAGTATAAAACAAAAACGGCAAAATGTCAATTGTGAGATTCTACAATATATTGTGTCTTTTATTGGAGAATATCACAATATCTTGTATAAAAAAGAAAGGATACCCAAGATATAGTGTTAAACGCCGCGAAGGGAAGCAGAGGGGATTTCCTGTCGTGCGATAGCCAATAGATCGTTCATTTTCTGCGGTGTTGGAGCGGTCAGCCCCTCTCCGATCAGGTCTCCTGAATCAGTAAAGCACTGAAGAAAATATCGCGGAGCGCCATGGATCCATGCGCATAGGGCTTGGATATCCGAGGGAGAATGAAGCTCCTTGGTGACGGTAGTCCGAAATTCGTAGGGAAGTCCGCAGGACATGATCAACGCAATACTTTCTTCCACGCCCTCGGGAAACCGGTCCAGACCGCATGTAAGCGCGTATTTTTCTTTGCAGTTTTTAATATCCATTGCGATATAGTCTATCAGACCTTTTTGAATTAAAGATGCCAGTGCTTCGGGACGGGAGCCGTTTGTATCCAGCTTGATGGCAAGACCGATCTCCCGTATCTTTTGGCAAAATTCTTCCATATCGGGTTGCAACAGAGGCTCTCCTCCCGTGATACAAACGCCGTCCAGAATGTGCTTTCTTTTCATTAAATAGGATAAAACCTCCTCTTCGGAGATTGTTTCCTCTTTTTTGATATGGGTAACAAGAGATGCGTTGTGGCAGAATGGGCAACGGAAGTTACAGCCACCGGTAAAAATTGTGGACGCAACCTTGCCCGGAAAATCCAGAAGCGTGGTTTTTTGAAATCCTTGAATCAACATGATCGAACTCCTTGAGATTGTTATATTCTTGACGGGATTGTGGTATCTGTCGGTATCTGTACAAAAAACAAATATAAAAAACGTGAAATTTACTAATTGAAAATTATGTCGGATAATGGTAAAATGAAAACAGATGCAGGACAGCATGGAAAAACAATGTAGATAATGAGCAAGGAGGAATATTGTGCAGCTCTTTCAAAGCTTGATCTGGCTACTGGCAGGGGTCGGAATTTTTATTGTAGGCATGAATTTTATGAGTGATGCTCTGGAAAAAAGCGCGGGCGAGGGACTGAAGAAGCTACTTGGAAAAATCAGTAACAATCGCTTTTCCGGTGTCGGTATCGGCGCAGGTGTGACCGCCATCATTCAAAGCTCCTCGGCAACATCCGTTATGGTGATTGGTCTGGTCAACGCGGGGGCGCTGACCTTGGTTCAGGCGACACCGATCATCATGGGCGCAAACATTGGAACCACGGTCACGGGTATTCTGGTATCCCTGAAAAACGACTATTTCAATATGCTGATGTATCTGCTTGCTTTTGTGGGCGTGATGATGGGATTTGTCAAGCGGGAACGGACGCGTCTTGTGGGGAGCCTTTTATGCGGCTTGGGTTTGATCTTTGTGGGACTCAATCTGATGAGCAGTGAGCAGGCATTTGGAAACCCACAGGTGGAGCGCATGTTTGCGAAGCTTTTTGCCGTGATTGATTTTCCCTTGCTTTTGATTTTTGTGGGTATTATTTTTACTGCGTTGATCCAAAGCTCCTCCGCCGCCACGGGTGTTGTCATTACCATGGTAGGAACGGGGATCCTTACTTTGGATATGGCGTTGTTTATTGTGCTTGGTGCTAATATTGGAACCTGTGTGACAGCACTTCTTGCATCGGTGGGTGCCAACGCGAATTCCAAGCGTGTAGCGTTGATCCACTTTACCTTCAATTCATTGGGAACTCTGTTGTTTACCGTTTTGATCTGGATCTTCAAGGAACCGTCGATTCGATTGTTGATTTCCATGTTTCCTGGACAGGATCCCATGTCCCTTCAGATGCGCGTATCTGCCTTCCACGTGATTTTTAACGTGACAACGACGCTTATGCTTTTGCCTTTTGTGAAGCAGTTGGTTCGGTATTCCGAGCTGATGATTCGGGATAAGCGAGCAGAGGGAGAGACACGATCTCTTCGGTACGTGGACGACCGATTGCTGTCTACCCCTCCCATTGCGCTGATGCAGGTCAAGCGAGAAATGGATTATATGTTTGATCTGGTGGAACAGAATACGGTTCTTTCCTTTGCCTCCATGGAGACGGGATCGCTGGAGCACAGTGAGACGATTATGGAAAACGAGGCGATCATTGATTTTACCAACAGTGCTTTGACGAAATTTTTGATCAAGCTTTCTGTTAACGTGGGACAAAGCACCGAGCGCATCGTTGGCTCCTATTTTCATGTTTTGAACGATTTGGAGCGAATTGGTGATCACGCGGAAAACTTCCACGAGATCGGAGTGGAAATGAGGGAGAAAAAGATTTTCTTCTCGGATCGTGCCAAAGGTGAAATTGGGGAAATGAGAAGCAGTGTGATGCAAATGCTTGCGATTTCCAAGGCTGCCTTCGAGAATTCCGATAAAGAGGTTCTTCCCGCACTGACTAAGCTTGAAAATGAAGTTGACGAGCAAAAGCGCTCGTTGACCGCCAAGCATTTCTCCCGTCTTGCGGAGGGGAATTGTCAAGCGGAGGTCAGCCCGTATTATTCCTCCGTTGTTGTTGGATTGGAGCGTGTTGCAGACCACTTGGTAAACGTAGGTTACAGTATTACAAATCCTGTTGGGTCTCAAAAAGAGGACGAAACAGATTGAATGTTCCTTTCAAA
>JAZNVA010000243.1:0-2822 GCA_045592565.1 Eubacteriales bacterium
GAGCAGGACGACGGATTTTATCGCATGGAAAAGCTGAAGCATAGAAAGTACAACGACAACCTTGCGCTTTCCATGAGAGGTCTTTCCGGATCTACATCCACACTGCATGCCGATTCCATGCGATTTTTAAACTACATGGGATATACCTCCCGCGCTCATCTTTCACAATACCGCGGCGGAACTCCCGTCAATGATTCTCTTTTGGGCATCAAATATTTGATCGACGAAAAAGCGTCCGATCGGCTGACACATTATTATGATGAATCCGTATCGGGTGAAAAATACACCGCTTATCATAACCCCTATGCCATGTCTATCGCATACGGCGTAGACGACGCGGTTCAGGAATTTGGGGCAGATCAATACGACACTTATTTCCAACGCTTGAATGCGCTGGTTTCCGCCATGCTTGGCGAGGAACAAACCAAACAGCTTTTCGTTCCCGTTCCCAATTACGAAACCACACTGGCGGGAGGCTGTTCCGAGGATCTTTCGGGTTCGCGCATGGTATATATTCCCGCAAATGGAGAGATTCCCTCATCGGTAACGTTCCACTACACCGCTCCTCACAGCCGCGAATACTATTTTTACACCCCTTCCCCCTCCCCAAAATCTACAACCTTATATATTTACAACAACGAAAGGCAGGATTTTGACAAGCTGGGAGAATATCTGGGGAAAGACACCAATCACATCTTCTCTCTCGGCTGGTTTGAGAAAGGAGAGGCGATCGAGATCAAGATCGAGCTTGGCGAAGAATCGCTCTCCCTTTACAGATATTACGATTTTCTCTGGTCCTTGGACAAGGAGGTTTTTGAGGAAGCCTTCTCAGCTCTGCAAGCCAATCCTCAATTTTTCGTCGCCCAACACACCGAAGATCGACTGTATGGAACGATCAAGACCACTCGGAACAAACAAATGATCCTTACCACCATTCCCTATGACGCGGGCTGGAAGATCTATGTGGACGGAGAGGAGCAAGAGGCATACAAGACCTTAGACGCCCTGATTGCCTTTGATATTGAAGCTACGGGGGAACACACCTTGGAACTGAAATACGATCCGCAAATTTATCATGTCGGGCTCGTGATCTCCGTCGTAGGAGTGGCGACATTCCTGCTTCTCTGTGCGGCGGATACGGTAATGTATTTCATCAAACGAGACCATTGCAAGTGCGCCTATGCGATTTTAGGCGATAAATGGAGTATGCCCGATTTTGATGAGGACGCCGCCGAAATGGAATCGTTGCCGCCAAAGGATTCAAAAAAATCTTTTAGGGATCAATGGAATTCACTGAAAAATCGGTGGAAGCGAGAAAAAACGAGATCCGACAACCCTATGGATCTCCCCGACGAAAATAAGGAAAATAAAGAAGAAGGAGACTCTTAATGTTCTACTATATCAGTGGACGGCTGGCATATCTGGATATGAGCTGTGCCGTCGTGGACGCAGGAGGCGTCGGCTATAAAATGACCATCAGTCAGACCACCTTCGGCAATCTCCCCCACCGTACGGACTCGGAAGAAGCAGCCAAGGTCACGTTATATACCTATATGGCGGTTCGTGAGGACGGAGTGGAGCTTTTCGGATTTTACAGCGCCGAGGAGCTGGACGCATTCAAACTGCTGATTACGGTGTCTGGCGTCGGTCCCAAGGCAGCTATCGCCATCCTCTCACAGTTGACACCGAGCAAGCTGACCATTGCCATTTGCTCCGAAGATAAAAAGGCGATCGCGCAGGCAAACGGAATCGGTCCGAAAACCGCGGCTCGCATTATTCTTGAACTGAAGGACAAACTGAAAAAGAGCGGCGTAGCTGCTTTGGAGTTTTCAGGGGATACGTCCGCCCCTGCTACCGTTAGCGCGGATACCTCCAAGCTCTCCGATGCACAGGAGGCATTGATGGCACTGGGATACACCAGAAACGACGCAAACGCGGTTCTGCGTACCATTGATACAACAGCATTGGAGCTTGATGACATCATTCGTCTTGCTCTGAAAAAGATCATGAAATAAGGAGGACCGTCACGTATGGATATGTCTGAAGAATTTGATTTTGAAAACCGAATCATGACCACCTCCTATACCAAGGATGACTCGGGAACCGACACCTCTCTTCGTCCCAAAACTTTGGATGACTATATCGGTCAGGAAAAAGTCAAGGATAACCTGAGGATCTATATTGAAGCGGCGAGAATGAGAGGAGAAAATCTGGATCACGTGCTTCTGTACGGTCCTCCCGGCTTGGGAAAAACCACGCTTTCCAACATCATTGCCGCGGAAATGGGCGTGAATATTCGAGTAACGTCGGGGCCTGCCATTGAGAAGCAGGGTGATCTTGCTGCGCTTCTGACCAATCTCTCTGAGGGGGACGTGCTCTGCATTGACGAGATCCACCGTCTGTCCCGATCGGTAGAGGAGATCCTTTATCCCGCCATGGAAGACAACGCACTGGATATCATTATCGGAAAAGGCCCCGCCGCCAGAAGCATTCGCATTGACCTGCCCCGCTTTACACTGATCGGTGCCACCACCCGTGCGGGGCAATTGACCACCCCCTTGCGTGATCGCTTTGGGGTGATGCTGAAGCTGGAGCTTTACACCCCTGAGGAATTGACTACGATCGTCATTCGAAGTGCCGGAATCCTCGGCTTCTCCATTACCGACGATGGCGCTTACGAAATTGCTTCCCGTTCGCGTGGAACGCCCCGTATCGCCAACCGCCTGTTGAAGCGAGTGCGCGACTTTGCTCAGGTAAGCGGTAAGGAAACCATCGACAGTCAGATCGCCAATCTTGCGCTTCAACGGTTAGAGATCGACCAG
>JAZNVA010000244.1:0-6273 GCA_045592565.1 Eubacteriales bacterium
TGTCAGGGGAAGAGCGCGGATGATAGCAAGGAAATGCCTGCATGGGCGGGACGGATCGCACGGAACCACGAAGGCGTTGTTTATAAAAACTATGCTGTTGGTGGCGGAACGGTTGCGGAGAATCCGCCCGCAATGAGGACGGGAAAGATCAGACACTCGGTATCTGCGACGCTGGATCTCATGCATGATGAATATCCCAACGCCGACTATATTCTCTTTGAGGGCGGCACCAATGATGCCGACCTGTTTGAGGAGCATGGAATGCCTGAACGTATCGGCGCCTTTGACGCCGCCGACTTCAGTGGAAATTACGATACCGATACCTTTTGCGGTGCACTGGAGAGCATCTTTTACCGCGCGACCAAATATTGGAAGGGCAAGAAGATCGGTTATATTGTGGCGCACAAGATGGGCGCACGACGGGCGGGCTTCACCGCGGAGCTGAACGGGCGAAGAGCGTATTTTGAGCAGGCAATCGCCATTTGTAAGAAATGGGGGATCCCGTATATCGACCTGTGGGAGGGCTGCTACCTTAACCCCAAGCTCTCTTGGATGTACGATCCCGAGAAGGATGCCATGGAGAATGCCGCGGCGGGAAGCTTCTACGCCGATGGGCAACACCTGACCGCCGCGGGCTATGATCTGACCGCCGACATCATTGATGCTTGGCTTCAAACGCTGTGAGGAGAGAAATGAGAAGAGACTTTCATATGCATCCTCGAATCGTTCAACGACCTGAGTGGATAGAGGACTATATTCGTGTAGCTGTGTCGAAAAATATAAGAGAGATCTGCGTTACCGACCATATGCCGCTGTCGCTCTCCAAAGCGTCGGATCGGATTCCTCACGGTATGGTAGAGGAGTATTGCCGACGGGTAAGGGAACTGGCAAAGCAGTATGAGAGCACGATCTCTATCCGATTGGGAATTGAGGTGGATTATCATCCGTCGGTGATGGATGAGGTCAATGCGGTGCTGGATGCGGAAAATTTTGACTATGTGCTGGCGTCCTCTCATATGCATATCTTTGTTACTGATTTTGAAAAATATACCTACAATGATTTTGCCGCCCTGGCGTTGGAAAATTCTATTCGCGCGGCGGAAGACGGGAGATTTTCAGCCATTTCCCACCCTGATATGTATCGTTGGGTATTTCGGTTGAGAGATCGGTTTCCTTTGATAGATGATGGCCATACCCCTGAGAAGCATATGGATTTGTGGGATCATTTGTTTGACCAGGTGAAGAAGAATAAGATGCTTCTGGAGGTGAATCCTCATCAGGCGGAGGGCAAGGGGGATCTGTTCTATACCTATCCGCAGGATTGTGTGACGGCACGCGCGTTGGAGCGGGGCGTGCGCTTTTCCTACGGTTCGGATGCACACAAGCCGGAATCGGTAGGGGCACTTTTGGATGAACTGGAAGCGCACCCTGTGTACGGCATCGCCCTTGGCTCGTGGGAGAATTTGTGATGAAAAATATAACTCAGATTCGAAAAATATTAGAGGGATCTTCCGCGGTGGAAGCACATATTCACACCCACCTTTGTGACGGTGGCTTGGAGATGACCGTGGAAAATATTGCGCGTCGAGCCGAGAGTGAGAAGATCGATACGGTGATCCTGACTCCTCATTTTCACAAGCGTGTGAGTGACGGAACGGATTACTTATACGAGGATTCGGACGAGTCGATCTTTACGGCGCTTCGCGAGGAGATCGACAGCTACGAGGCGCGAGGCGGCTCGGTTCGCGTGATCCTGTCGGCAGAAGCGGATATTTTGTCTCCTTCGGGAGAGATGGCTCTGCCGTCCTCCTCGGAGGCGCTGGATGCCTTGGATCTTGTGACGCCCACGATGAATTATCATCCTCTGCTACCCTTGAAATTCGTGCGCCTGACCTATGGCAAAGAGGTGGACAGATTGCATGAGAGCGGAGAATACGCCGAGGCAGCGAGAGCGGCGGGCGGGGTGGAATATCTCCTGAGGACCATGTATGATACACAGGTCAACGCGATTCTTCATTGTCCGTATCCCGCGATGCTGGGGCATTTCTTTGCCGCTCACAGCGTGCATCCCGATCGCCATACATGGTTTGGAGCAAGAGAGGAGCATCTTCCCTTGATGCTGGAAGGAGCGGAACGGGTTGTGGAGGCATGTCGAAAAAAGGCGGCGATCTTGGATCTGACCGGCGTTCACATGAAGGCGGATACGGTGGAGCAAAAGCGGGCAAAAAACGGATTTTTATGGGATTTTCAGAGGTTTACCGTAAAAAAATGCTTGGATTCCGACGTTTTCCTTGTGGCAGGTGCCGATTCACACCGTTTATCCGCGATCGGTCGTTCGAGAGGATATTACGATGCGCTTTTCGGACTGCTGAAGGATGAAAAATAATTCAACTTTAATTTTAGAAAATTCAGAAAAAGGCTTGTCAAAACCGAAAAATCATGCTATAATTTGGGCAAACTCCAAAGGAGTTTGCCCAAATGTATTTATATTGTAGTAGGGAGGTTGTGTTATGAACTTCAAAACACCTGAGCAGGCGGGACTCTCGTCGCGGGATATTCAAGCCTTTATTGACTATCTGGAGGAGAATCGGTTTTCCAGCCACAGCATGGTGATCGCTCGCGGGGACGACATTATTTTCGAAAAGTATTGGGAAGGATTTGGCCCCGATTATCTGCATCGTCAGTATTCCGCAAGCAAAAGCATCGTTGCTATCGCGGTAGGCTTTGCCATTCAGGATGGATATTTTTCTCTTGATGATAAAATGATCGATCTGTTCCCGAAGGAGCTGGAAAATCAGCCCGATGAGAATATTCGAAATCAAACGGTCCGCAACATGCTGATGATGTGCACGTCACACCTTGATACCGGTTGGTTTGCGGGACATACGGTTACCGACCGAGTACAGCACTATTTTGATTCTCACGATCCCGAGACCAGCCATCCCGCAGGCACGATCTTTTGCTATGACAGCGAGGGATCCTTTGTGCTGGGAGCGCTGGTGGAGCGGAAGGTTGGAAAGCCCTTTATGGACTATCTTCGCGAAAAGCTGTTCGATAAGATCGGCGTATCCCGAGAGGCGTATTGCCTTAAGTGTCCCGGCGGACATTCCTGGGGAGACTCCGCTGTGCTCTGCACCTCCCGTGACCTTCTTCGTATGGTTCGGTTTATGTTGAACAAGGGAAAGTGGAATGGAGAGCAGCTTCTGGATGAGAAATTCGTAGTGGATGCTACTTCGAGCCTGACGGCGAACAGTGAGATGAATGAATTTACTGCTGACCGTCAAGGCTACGGATACCTGATCTGGAAAACCTACGATAACGGTTGGTTCTTCAATGGAATGGGAAGTCAGTTTGGCATTGCCGTTCCCGATAAGGATCTGATCATGGTCTATAATGCGGATAATCAGGGAATGTCTCATAAGGAGCCGATCGTCGGCGGATTTTTCAACATGATCGCCAGAAAGGTTCAGGATAAGCCTCTGCCTGAAAATCCCGAGGCTCTTGCCGAGGCGAGCAAGGTGCTCCCCTTGATGACAGCCAAGGGCGAGATGGACAGCGAGTGGCGCGAGACGGTCAACGGCGTGACCTACCGGTTGACAAACAATCCCATGGGCATTACGAACCTGAAGCTTTGCTTGGAGGGCGACGAGGGTAAGCTGTATTACACCAACGCACAGGGCGACAAGGTGATCCGCTTTGGATTTGGAAAAAATATTTACGAGGATAAATTCCCTCAAGAGGGATATGCCGACGATATGGGCGGCGTGGAAACCAAGAATTTCTACTATAAGTATGCCGCGTCTGCCGCGTGGACGGATCCTTGGCGCCTGCACATCAAGGTTCAGATCGTGGATAAGTATTTCGGACGGCTGGATATTATTCTTGGCTTTGCCGAGGGAGGCAAATTGATGGTCCGCATGAAGAAGACTGCGGAGGACTTCCTGAATGAGTACAGGGGCTGGGCTCAGGGATACGCAGAATAAGGATAAAGTAGGTGCAGAATAAGAACAAATTGTGAAGGATGATCCTGCAAAACCGATTTTTTGTGATAAAAAAACCAACAAAATGAGGAGACGCCCTGAAATATAATCTGTTTCAAGAACACACCTATGCCGTAAAGTGCAAAAGATAAAATAGGTGAATGTTTACAAAAAATTATTGAAAACCACGCTCAAATATGGTATAATTGTTTAACCCGGTGAGGAGGTATGCAAAATGAATTGCAAAACACCCGAGCAAGTCGGTATTTCTTCTGCCGATATACAGCGGTACGTTGATTATTTGGAGAAATACCAGCTGTCTACACACAGTATTTTGATCGCGAGAGGCGACGATATCGTGCTTGAGAAGTACTGGGAACCCTTTGATCGTGAATATCTTCACCGTCAGTATTCCGCAAGTAAGAGCATTGTCGCAATTGCTGTAGGCTTTGCTATTCAGGACGGATATTTCTCGCTGGACGACAAGATGATCGATCTTTTCCCGAAGGAGCTGGAGAATCAGCCCGAACCTTATATCCGTAACCAGACGGTAAGGAACATGCTGATGATGAGCACGTCCCATATTGACCAAGGATGGTTTGCGGGTCACACCACTACCGACCGTGTGCAGCATTATTTTGACTGTCACAGTAAGTGTAACCCCCGCCCCGCAGGGACCAATTTCGTATACGATAGCGAAGGCTCCTTTGTGCTGGGTGCTTTGGTGGAGAGAAAGACGGGAAAGAGCCTCATTGAGTACTTAAAGGAAAAGCTGTACTCCAAGATCGGCGTATCCGATAAGGCATATTTCCTCAAGTGTCCCGGTGGTCATTCCTGGGGCGATTCCGCCATGGTTTGCCGCTCGATGGATATGCTCCTTATGGGTCGCTTTATGTTGAATGGCGGTAAGTGGAACGGCGAACAGCTTCTGGATGAGAAATATGTCAGAGATGCGACTTCCAAGCTGACCGATAACAGCTTCCAGAATCGTATTTCCTATGAGTCTTTCGGCTATGGATATCTGATCTGGCAGACCTATGACAATTCCTGGATGTTCTACGGTATGGGTGGACAGTTTGTGGTAGGTATTCCCGACAAGGATATCGTAATGGTGCACAATGCGGATGACCAAGGCATTAGCGGCGCACTGGATGCGACCATCCGCGCGTTCTTTGAGATGGTGGTCAGAAACGTGAAGGATGAGCCTCTGCCCGAGAATCCCGCCGCTCTGGAGAAGCTGAAGGAAAAGTTGCCTTTGATGACCGCGAAGGGCGCTATGACATCTTCTTTTGCGGAGAAGATCAACGGCGTCACCTTTGAGATGAAGGAAAATCCCATGGGGATTTCCAAGCTTGCCATTCACCTTGATGGGGATGAGGGCGAGATGAGATACACCAATGAGCAGGGCGATAAGGTGATCCGTTTTGGGTTTGGAAAGAATATCTTTGAGGACAAATTCCCGCAGGAGGGCTACTCCGATCAGATCGGCGGTGTGAGAACCAAGGATTTCTACTACAAATACGCAGGCTCCGCCGCATGGGTGGACGAGTGGCAGCTCCATTTGAAGGTGCAGATCATTGACACCTACTTCGGACGTCTGGACATTCGGCTGAGCTTTACCGAAAACGGTGAGGTCTCGGTTTATATGGTCAAGACCGCCGAGGATTTCCTGAACGAATACAAGGGCTGGGCGCTTGGATACGCGAAATAAGCCGCAAGCCTGCTTGTTCGGATGCCGCTGAGGCGGTCGGAAGAGAAATCTTCCATATTATCAATAGGCGTAAGGGCCGAAAAACTCCGTAGAAATACTTCGATATCAAAATATTCCAGAAAAAAATGAAAAGATGTCAATATTTTTATGGTTTTTAAACGGCTTTTATGGTATAATACGGGTGTGATTGTATAATTAGCCCAAAAATGATCACAGAAAAGGAGAAAAACTATGAAAAAATTTTTGTGCCTTGCATTGGTACTGCTCTTGCTTTTACCAATGACCATTGCTTGTAAGAAGGATAAGCAAGACGATGGCGGCAACACCGGCGATGTAGCCGGCGAGAGTTCGAGCTCCGGTTCCGAGTCGGAAGGCGGAGAAGAGGACGAGGAGGAAGAAGCAAAGAAGAAGTACAACTTCG
Source organism: Eubacteriales bacterium (assembly GCA_045592565.1). Lineage (GTDB taxonomy): Bacteria > Bacillota > Clostridia > Oscillospirales > CAG-272 > HGM12713. Next base: position 6,113 of record JAZNVA010000244.1, read on the forward strand.
GTATTTTGAAGGATCTTCCTCAGGCTGACTATGATGGAAAGGTTTTCAACGTTTCCATGGAGGAAGGCTCTGGTCAGATCGGTAACTTCAACGCTGAGAAGATCAACGGAAGCGACCAGAACGACGCGCTTTACAAGTGGCTGACCAAGGTTGAGACTCAT
>JAZNVA010000245.1:0-3503 GCA_045592565.1 Eubacteriales bacterium
TCAGTCCATTTATTTGCCTGCATCGGTGACGGTCATTGGGGATCGCGCCTTCGCGTATTGCTATTCCATGCAGAGCGCTATGATCACGGGACTGCCCGAGGAGATCGGATCGCAGACCTTTAAGAATTGCCGCGCACTGGAGAGATTGACGCTTCGTACCGCGCTGTCCGAGGACGCCATTGCCGAGGACGCATTTGAGGGCGCGAAAATGGGCTTTGCCGATGCTACCAAGACCGATTCGGAGGACGGCTCCTCGGTGATCACCGTTCATTACGTGAACAAGGCTGGCGAGGCGGTAGCAGAGGACTTGGTCAAGACGGTCGCCTATGGTGAATCCTACGTCTATATTTCGCCCGACGTGGAGAATCACACCGCGGATAAGCTGACCGTGAGCGGAACGGCGGACGGGATCAATGAGGAGATCACCGTCACCTATACGGAAAACAAGACGGAGGAGGAAGCCGATTCCGAGTCCGAGTCTGACGCCGAGAAAGAAGACGAGCCGGTAGGCGCGGGAACCATTATTGCGATCGTGGTGATGGCGCTTGTCCTGATCGGTATTGCCGTGGGCGCGTTCCTTCTGATCCGTTCCGATAAAAAAACGGCGGGGAAGAATACCACCACCGTCCGTAAGGATCAAAATGCGAAAAACCAAAAGAATAAGAAAAAATAAAGAGGACCGCGCATGAAAAACAATTATCACGTGGACCTGAAGCTGTCCGAGGATCTCCTGCGGAAGCTGCTCTATATCTCCGAGGTGGAGCACCGCACACCTGCGGCGCAGTTTGCCTTTATGCTGAGAAATAATATCGCTTATTTTGAAAAAACCAAGGGACGGATCCCCGAAGCCAAGTTGAAGGAGATCGACCTTACCGACTATCGGGAGGAATAATCCCCCCAAAACAGGAAAAGCACTTGCGAAAGCAAGTGCTTTTTCTTTGCTGACTTATTTTTTCGGAGTCAAAATCTCCGAGGGCAGACAGGTTTTCTTTTGCTCGGGATAGACCCGCTCGGTCAGAAAACGGTAGGCAAGGGTTAAGGCAAGGGCGGTTTGCGCCCCGATATCTTGCAGTGCCAGCGCCTCGATCCGTCCTCGGTTCCAATGGGGCTCGGCGGCGGGAGGATATTCGAAGCCGATCAGGCGCGTATGCATTTTATCCTTTAACTTATATAGGGCATCGCATACGGGCGCGGTAATTCCGTCGTTGCAAAAAAGATAATCAAGGGGAATATCCATCTCGTTCAGCGCGCGAGCCAGCCGAGCGGGATAAAGGTAGCCTGTAGGTGGGGGCGTGGGAAAATAAAGCTCCGCGCGCTCTCCGACGCCATCCAGAAACCCTTGAATCCGCTCCGCTCCCGTTTGAGAGGGATTGGCGTTCAGAACACCGATCCGCATGGGAGAGGAGGCGGTGGGCAGACAGCGGGAAAGAGCAAGTCCGTCCGAATAAGGGTCGGATCCCACAAAAAAGGTATTCGGTATCGGCGTGTGCTCACAGAGCTGGATCACGAGCCGTCCTTCGGCAAGCTGTGCCAAGCGCCTGCAAAGCGCTTCATCGGGGTGCGCCGCAAGGATCAGGGCAGATGCCTTTGCCGCCACGGCTTCTTCCACGTATTCACCGAGAAGGGCACTCGTTTGGTCGCTTCCGATGCGGGAAAGGAGCTTCAGGCGAACGGTAGCGCGGGAATCCCATTTGCGGATCTCCCGTATGGCATCTCCCCAGAAATATTTCGGATTGTCGGGCAGGATCATGTGAATCTCTCCTGCTTGTTTCCTTTTCGGCTCATCCTCGTCATGTCGGGCACTCAATACCGCCGCCCGTGTTTCGGCGCCAACACCGGGACAGCCCCGAAGCACCTTGGAGACGGTAGATACACTTTTCCCGCTTTTCCGAGAGAGCTCGGCAAGAGTTTGTTTGCTCATTCAAAAATCCCCGCAAAAAATTGTATAGATTGTACATTGACGGAAAATTTTCTCCGTGTTACAATGACGTATATTCAAGTCAGTATAGCACAAAATGCGAAAGGAGTCAATGACTATGACAACAAAAAAATTAAATATCGGTGTGTTTGGCGGCGGACGGGGATCTGTCATGATCGACGTGCTTTTTGCCCATCCCGACGCCCGTCTTGCGGCGGTTTGTGATAAATACGAGCCTCTGCTGGAAAAGGTGCGGAGGAAGGCGGCAGAGCGGGGCATGGAGGTTGCGTGCTACAACAATTTCGAGGATTTTCTGGCGCATCCCGATCTGGACGCGGTGGTTCTTGCCAACTATGCCACCGAGCACGCTACCTTTGCCATTCGTTGTTTGAAGGCGGGCAAGCACGTTCTCTCCGAGGTCCTTCCCAGTGAGACGGTGGCGCAGGCGGTGGAGCTGATCGAGACGGTGGAGCAGACGGGAAAGGTTTACGCTTACGCGGAGAACTATTGTTATATGTATCACTCCTTTGAGATGCGAAAGAAATATGCCGAGGGTGTGATCGGAGAGGCGAAGTATGCGGAGGGAAACTATTATCACGATTGCTCCGATGCATGGGTCGATCTGACCTACGGCGAGCGGGATCACTGGAGAAATCGATTGCATCCCACCTTTTACTGTACCCATTCCTTGGGTCCGCTTATGACCATTACGGGGCTTCGCCCCAAGTCGGTAGTGGGCTTTGAGATCCTGCCGCCCGACAGTCTTTTGTCCATGGGAAGAAGGTGCGGTGCGGGTATGGAGGTAGTCACCATGGAAAACGGCGCCATCTTCAAGAGCGTACACGGGCCGCTGAAGCGTCAGGGAAAAACCGAATTTTGTATATACGGAAACAAGGGCGCAATGGAAAGCGGATACCGAAGCGAGGGACAGAAGCGGATGAATCTTTGCCGCGAGACCGATGAGTTGTGCAGCTTTGAATGGGAACGCTACGACCCGGAAAACGACATTGCCGCAGATATCCGAGATGCATCGGGCGTAGATACTCACGGAGGCTCGGATTTCTATCCCACCCACTGCTTTATTGAAAAAATTCTTGGCAAGGAGGACGGCAAGTGGAGCATCGACGTCTACCAGGCAGTAGATATGGGCCTGTGCGGACTGTTGGCGTTCCGTTCTATTTTGGCGGGGAATATCTCTGTGGAGATTCCGAATTTCCGAAATAAGGAGGAGAGAGATCTTTGGCGGAATGATCACGCCTGCACGAACCCCGATATTGCGGGAGATCAGCTTCTTCCCACCAGCTCCTATCCTGAGCTGGCAAGAGGACTTTCCGATGAGGAATCCAACGCGATCAAGCAACGCTGGATCGAAAAACACAAAAACGACGTATAAACTTTTCTTCGGTCGTTGACAGGGTGATTCGACTGTGCTATAATGGGGGTGCCGAATTTTGACAAGGAGAGAGATCATGGATTGGAACACCTATTTATATAATGAAAAGGAAAAGCCGCTGGATCGCTTGGTGCAGGGATACAGCCACACCTCTGTTTTTCGTACCATCGCCTTTGTGGGAGACAGTTTGTC